>DATDXB010000102.1:0-4827 GCA_035289465.1 Candidatus Nanoarchaeia archaeon | reverse complement strand
CTCTCTATACCAATACAGGATTTCTTCAAGGTGCGGCGATTTACGATCTTGACAAGCACTATTGGCGATTCGAGAACGGTGTCATCAAGGGCGCCGAGGAATACACACTCAAAGGTTCAAACGAGACCTGTTGGGTTATGGTTCATGGTTATGAATCAACTCCTGCGGAATTAAGGAGCGTCGCTGAAGCAGTGAATAAGAGATTCAATGACACGGTCTATGTCCCTCGTCTCAAAGGTCACGGCCAACTCCCCAGTGATGTGGAGAAGTATTCTGTCCAAGAATGGTTCACCCAGGTCGAGACATTGGCCCAAGAGAAGGATTGTCGATATATCCTGGGCAGCAGTATGGGTGCATCCCTCGCGCTCAGATATTCACAGCTCCACCCCGTAGAGGGTGTCGTGGTCTCAGGGGTCCCCTTAAGGATGGAGCCATCTTATTTACCGACAGGTGAGATTGTCAAGGTCGTCGCTCCTTCAGTCAATTATCTCAAAAGAAAGTCGCCAGGGGAGTCGGTGGAGGATCCAGAAGGCAAGCGCACACACATCACCAATTGGGTTTTCCCATTACAACCAGTCGCTCAGGTCTATGAGTTCAACAAAG
Source organism: Candidatus Nanoarchaeia archaeon (assembly GCA_035289465.1). Classification (GTDB taxonomy): domain Archaea; phylum Nanobdellota; class Nanobdellia; order Woesearchaeales; family JAGWAF01; genus DATDXB01. The sequence continues at coordinate 4,224 of DATDXB010000102.1, read as the reverse complement.
CGATATGGTCTGACCTAGGCGGTATTCAGGGTCCTGTGCTGTTCATCCACGGTACTCGCGATAAGACCTCGGGTCTTGGCGCTGCTCGTGATGCATATGATCAAGTTCCATCACCTAAGGCATTCATAGAGCTCCAATGCAGTCACATCATCTTCAAGGATCATTGCAAAGAAGATGCGATTGATGCGGTATTCCGTCTGAGATCAGGTGAACTCACAGACTCACAATTCAAATAGCGCCTTGACAATCACAGTAGCATACGACCCTTTAGGCAGCACGAACTTCAGCACCGCTTTCTGCATCCCTGCATTGCGCTCGTCAGGAGAAATGATCATAGAGAACTCAGAGGGCACAAGCGCAGTCTCTCTCACCCGGGACACAAATAAATGCTCAGGGTTCTTGAATTGTTCAAGCGTCACTTTTTCATTGGCAAGGACTTTGTCGATCACTTTTCTATGCCTGACGCTGCAATCCAAGTCGGCAGACACCATCTTGAGTGATTCATTGGGCATGGGTCCTCGTGGGAAATAGAGTTTTCCTGCTTCATAGTTGATGCCCACGACCTCAAACTCTGTTTTCTTCACCAATTTCTTCACGCATTGGTTCCAGACAAAGGATTGGTAGGCGGAGAAATACAATTCACGGATATCCGCTTTTGCTGATTGGAATGCCCCCACAAAATCCGTAGGATTATCGATCAAGTAATTCAGCACATAGGGGATCTCTGCGCGGATCTTGCGTTTCTCGACTTCGTCAATGCATTCTTTCCATTTTCCCCAGTGTTGTCCGATGAATTTGCGGCAGGCTTTCTCATTTGATGGTTGTGAGGGATGGATTCCGGTCAGGATCTTCTTCACCGCAGATTCATAATAACTGCAGAGGATGTCCTTGGCCACAAAGCCAGATGTTCCTTTCAAGCTTCCGAAGCGTTGTGAATCAAAATAGTTAGGGACTCCTAAGCGCACATGGGCTTCATTCTTCTGTGCTCGATTGACATCGCGTGAGTTGAGTTGGCGTACAGTGATGGAGAATCGATTGCCTATCAAGTCTCCTGTCCGAAGAGCCTCGGCAGAGTATCCGACGAGTTTTGATGAGATGATCCTTTCTGTGAACTCGCCCTTTGACGGAGTGACCGCAGGAGCGGAAAAAAACTGAGTGGTCTTTGCATGTTTATCCTTGAGTCCAGCCATGCCGACATTGCGTGGATTCACACCGACATGCCGCGCAAAGGCCTGTCGCGCAAGAAAACTGGTCATTCCAGTCTTAGTCACAGAATAGATCGCATACTTGCCTACAGAAGCCCAAGTCCCAAGAGGGATCTCCTCAACGACAAAGTCCTCAGGGGTCTGGCGCAGTTTCATAGGCTCATCCTATCAGCAGGTATTTAAAAACGTGGTGTAGGGGGTCAAAGGGGCCTAGAAAGCCAAGCTACAACAAACTTTATAAACGGACTCAAAATCATTCACTGTATTCACTTTATCCGGTATTACCCATGGCAGGAGCAGTACTCAAGCAGGATTTCAGCGCGGGCAAGCGCTTTGGTGCAAGATATGGACGTAGCTTAAGGAATAAGTTCGTCGCTATTGAGAACCTAAAAAACAGAGAGTACAAGTGTCCTTCATGTCATTATCCTAAGGTCCAAAGATTGGCAGTGGGTATTTGGCATTGCAAGAAGTGCGATGTCAAGTTCACCGGCAAGGCGTACACTCCTGAGATCAAGGGCAAGCTCCAAGAGCAAGTCATGGAGCAGTTTGGTCTGTCAAAGGCCCAACTTGAGGCTGCAGAGACCCGTTCACAAAAGCTTGAGGAAGAGCGCGAGCAAAGAAGAAAGCAGCGCGAAGCTGAGCGCTTGGCAAAAGAACAGGCCGCAGCCGAGCAAGCAGCGGATGCAGGAGAATCACAAGAAGAATCCTCAAATGAAGAACAAAGCAAGGAGCAGGAAGAATAACCATGGTCGTCTATAAGTGCTTGATGTGCAACAAGAAGATTTCTGAGACTATGCAGGGCAAGAGAGTCAGATGCCCTTACTGTGGTAGCAAGCTCTTATTCAAGCCGCGTACTGCGGTGACTAAGGTTCTTGCTAGGTGAGTGTATGGACAAGGCATTGCAGGACAAAATCAGCAGGCTACAATCTATGGAGCAAAATGTCCAGCAATATGTCATGCGTCGTCAGCAGTTTTCTCAACAGCTTATGGAGATCGAGTCGGCATTAAAAGAGCTGGAATCGTCGCCAGAAGCGTACAAGATTGTGGGCAACATCATGGTCAAGACCTCAAAGGACCAGCTCAAAAAGGAGCTCGCTGAGCGTAAGGAGCTCGCAGATATGCGCATCCAATCCTTGGATAAGCAGGAGCAGAAGGTGGCTGAGAAAGTGGAAGAGCTCAAGAAGGAGGTCATGGCCGAGATCAAGAAGGCTAAGTGATTATGGCAGAGGACTTCACGAGTATTATCGAAGCGCTTACCGAGATGCAAAATGATGCGAGCGTCCCAAGAAACGTCAAGAGCGGCATCATCCAGACCATCGAGGCATTAAAACAAGACGCTGATCAATCCATCAGGATCAACAAGGCATTGAATAAGCTAGAGGAGCTCACTGAGGATGTCAACATGCAACCCTACACAAGAACGCAGATCTTTAACGTCGTCAGTCTTCTTGAGATGATTTGAAATCAATCTTTCCCTCATCTTTTTAAGGAAAGAGTTCCCAAAGAGGAATATGTCTGAACCTCGAAATGTTGGAGATATATATCGCGGTATACCTGCGATTCGTCTAGCATACCATACTGTTCTTGAAGCATATAACCACCGATCAAAGAAAGCTCCTGAAGGAGTCACTACAACTCTAGCAGATGTCCTGGAGTGGTGGCATGGCAAGGGGCTATGTGACATAGATACTCTAGGGAGAATTGGAACAATAAGAATGAGTGCGGATGCGTTAATTCTTGCACGGTCAATCAAAGTGGTCCTTCAGGATGAGTCATTGCAGGATTTCTTAAAACCATTATCGGACACGGATCAGTTCGAGTCAGATGCATGGGCGGATTTCTTAAGACTCAATCCCAAATACGCGGATCCTGTGCGATTAGCGACTCTCCCTGATCATAAGAAGACCCCTGAGTACCAGTCAGATCTGCATCTTCTTGCAGTTCATTGTCGATTGAGTATTTATGCTAGAGATGGCGCAACGCCAATAGTAGGCCATCCTTCGGCATGGAAGCCCCTATAATTCTAGTGTTACATCTGTGAAAAGGAGAAACAAATAAAAAAAGGTTCTAATCTCTCGACACGTAATACACTGCTCGGAGTGCCACAATCACGACTGCTGGCACCACAAAGGCCAGGAGGGTCGTGAAGACGCTACGAAGGTACATACCTACGCCAGCGATCTCACCAAGCAAAGTCGATCCTAAACTGCTGACGATCACCAACGAGACAGCCGCAAGCAGGTAGTTGTTGGTCTCATCCTTGCTGATGTTGAACATGCCGACGATCAATCCCGCAACGATTAACAGACTCACAAGCGTTGCTCGATATGGAGCCACCGCTTCTTGGGTTCCAAAGAGTCCAAGCAACACAGCTAAGACGACCCCTACGATAAATGCTCGTGCGATGACGACGTTCTTGGCGCGATTGAAGGTGTGAGTGCCTTCACGGACCAAAGAGAGTTTTTTTCCCATAAATATCACCTCATTTTGATGGTCTGAGAGCCGAGAACTTGATATTTAATCTTTTTGGGCGCGTGATTTCTTGATGACGGTGTTGCGAAGGAGTCTGACGTTGGGGATGCACAGGGTGTCGCCAGAATTGGTCTTGAGGAGGGTATCAGTCAAGTTGAGTTCGGTGATCTCGCCCGTGATGCGCTCAAAGCTGATGCGGTCTCCTTTTTTGAGGCGCTTGTGCAGTCGTAAGCCGGCGATGGTATTGGGGATCACGTCTTTTATGCCTAAGAAGATGGAGAGTCCCACGACGATCAGCAAGGCAATGGCGATGATGGTGAGCGCTGGTGTGGTGAGGCTAAGGGTGTTGAGTGCCATCAGCACAAATGCGGCGTAGATGATGCCCTTCACGAAATAGGAGACGATCTGTTCGATGGGGGCTTTTGCTTTCGTTCCGCGGGCTACAAGGGAGTTGAGCCCTACGCTATGAAGGAATTTTTGGACAAGGGTGCCAGCGACTCTGCCGATGATGATGCCTACAAGTAAGAGTAAGACGCCGATGAAGAAT
>DATDXB010000101.1:0-2616 GCA_035289465.1 Candidatus Nanoarchaeia archaeon | reverse complement strand
GAGGTCAAGACCAAGAGCAAGCGCTCAATCGTCAAGAAGGTCTACATCCGCTGGCCCCTCATATTAGCAGTCATCATCTTGTTCCTTGTGGATATCCTGATCCGCAAAGTGTGGACCTATGAGAAGGGGAAATGAGATGATAATCACGACAGAAGTCAAAGGAATGTTTATATATCGTCTCGTCCGTGATTGATACATGCGTCAAGGCCAGATCACAGTATTTCTTCTATTCGGCGTCGTCCTTGTGTTGATAGCCACATTGCTCTTGACATCAAGGAAACCGACTCCGCTTGAGGAATCGACCGTGATCAGGGCGCCTATAGCACGCCTACCGCAAGAGATCCAGCCCTTTGTGGAGTTCTGTCTTACTCAGGTGACGAGTCAGGGCATTGAGTATATCAGTGGGCAGGGTGGGTTCTATCCTCCCTTGAGCTTGGGTTCATTGCAGGTGGGTCCAAGGGTCATCCCGTACTATATGGATCGCGGGAGGGATCGGACGCCGAGCATCGGGTTGGTGCAAGCGTCCTTGAGAGCCTATATCCACGAACGTCTTGATGGGTGTGTGAGGGATTTTGAGGACTTCACTAAGAGAGGTTATTCTTTCTCGAGACCCCAAGCCCCCAATGCCTCGGTGATCATCCTCCAGGATAAGGTCCTCGTGGATTTATACTATCTCTTTGAGGCCAGCAGTCCTGTGCAGACGCAGATATTTGATCGCTTCGTCACCCAAGTGGATTCTGATCTGTGGCACAGACATGCCCTTGCTGTGGATGTGCTGCAAGCTCAATATCTCAAGTCCAATGAGGTCTTGCTCAGCACGATCGCTCAAGTGTCACGCCAGCACGACTTGAAGGTGCATCTGGAGTATCATAATGAGTCTGTAGTGTATAGTATTACAAATCCCAGGGATGATCTCGCTCTGCCGCCAAAGGAATTCACCTTCGCGATCAGGTATGAATGGGGTGAGAGCCCATGAACAAGAGAGTGGTCTGGGTTCTCTGCTTCCTTGTGCTGGCCCTTATCGTCAGCGCTCAGCAGGAGCAAGAAGAGCAATGGTCGGCCGATTATGTGCGCTCTCATCCTCAGGAGGCGTTCTCTAGTGATCCTGATCGGGCAGTGGCGGCCTATCCCGACCTGTTGCTTAATTCAGAGCTTGCGCAGCGATACTTCAGCTCCGCTGCGAGGATGAGTGAGAACAACGCGCATTATTATGTGGGTTTGCTTCGCAATCATCCCGAACAAGCGGTCGCGAATATCGACGTCTTCAAGCGCGCATTGTCTGTCGATTCAGGGATCGCTCGTCAGTTGCCAGATGTCTACGAATCTGCCATCGAAGTGGACATCAGCGTCGTAAACGATGATAAATCGCTCTTTCACGACTATGTCGTAGATAAGACACAAGGCCAAGTTGACCTGGATGTTCGTGGGGATCTCATGAGCTATGGGCAAGGAAGGATACGTACTGATCTTATGAGTTGTAGCGTCGATCAACTCCAGATGCTCGCTGGGCAAGGAGTCTCTGGTTTTGTGGTCGAAGAGTGGGGGGTGCTCACGTTTAGGGGGGTGACTCTCAGAGGGGACCTTGAGACAACGCAAGAATCTCAAGGGGTTGGGATATCTCGGGGAACGATGATTATCTCCGCTGAATATGAGCGGCCCCTGGAGATTGTAGCGGACTTAAACTCAAATACGCGTCTGCTCATCAGAGAAGGTAGACCTCTCATGTTGGCGATGGAACAACGTGCGGAGATCAGGTTGGGGTACGGGGTGGGAGCAGCTGAGGAAGACCGTCAAGGTAATGGCGCCACGGTCAGGGGTATTCTCGAGCTTAATCCAAATCATCCAATCCTAAGCCCATTACCTGGGCAAGAAGACGCGGAATTTGAGAGCGATGTTTGGTCTGTCAAGGTGACTGACGTCACGGATATTTTTCTGAAGGGCGCAGATTTTCTGAGGGGCGCAGAGGCAGTCAGCGAAAGAAGTTTTATCTCCTTTGATACCGCGAATCGCTGGGTGCGGATCACGAGCAGGGAGAACAATCGTATCACGGCAGACATTGGGTCTTTTACAGGCGGACCACGGCTTGTCGATGTCGATAGCAGGCAGGGCGAGGTAGTTCTCATCGATTTCGTCGAGGGGTCCCGAGGTGAGCTCACCATGGATGGTCTTGAGGTCACTAATATGGGAGGTCTGCCGTCGTTTGCGGTGCGTGTGAATAGAGAGTCGCCTGAAGGGTACTTCATCCATCGGCGATCAGGCATGGTTGTCTTGGACCAATGCGATCACGTGGATATGTGTCGGGAATACTTGACTGCCGTTGAAGTCAAGCCTCTCTTTCGTCGAGGTGCCTCTGACATCGCTCGTGTGCGTGAATTCCTGGAGCGGGAAGGGCAAGGTGTCGCCGACTTAGAGGCAACAATCGATGAAGGAGATGAGGTCGATCGGTTTGCAGCGATGAATCTCTTGGCGCTGATGGATACCCCTCAATCAAGGGAGGCGGTACAAAGGATTGCAGAGAGGGTGGTCTCAGACTTACAGCAAGGGACTCGTGAGGCCTATGTGCAGTGGGTCGCGCAAAGAGCTGCGTTTATCGAGGCGGTCCAGGGCATAGGACTA
>DATDXB010000100.1:0-3041 GCA_035289465.1 Candidatus Nanoarchaeia archaeon | reverse complement strand
AAGATCGTCTCTGAATTATTCACCTCAGCAACTCCTCTTGAGGCAAAGTATCTTACACGCGCAGTGATTGAGGATCTTCGCGTTGGTGTGGGGGATGGGACATTACGCGATGCGCTTGCGTGGGCATATGTCCTGCCTACTGTTCCCTACAATCCACAGAGCAATGAGCTTGACCTTGATGATGCCAAACGCCTTGAGTACAATGCCCTTGTCGAACAAGTGCAACAAGGATACGATTTGACAGCTGATTTTTCTGATGTCGCTCTTCGTTTAAAAGAGCACGGGCTTGCCGGTCTGAAATATATCTCCTTACAAGTTGGTAGGCCTGTCAAGATCATGCTCTATCAGAAAGCAACTGACATCGCTGACGCGTTTGAACGTGTCGGTCGGCCTTGTCAGTTTGAGTATAAGTATGACGGCTTTCTTGTCATCATCCACAAACAAGGTAATACTGTCTGGGTGTATACCCGCCGACAAGAGGACGTGACTGCGCAATTCCCTGATGTCGTTGAAGCCGTGCGTTTAGGGGTGACTGCTGATTCCTGCATCTTGAACGCTGAAGTGGTCGGCTATGATCCTGAGACTCAGAAATTCCGTCCCTTCCAGGACATCTCGCAACGCATCAAACGCAAGTACGAGATCGCCGAACTTGTGCGCAAGCTACCTGTCACTGTGTTCGTCTTTGATTGCATCTCCTCTGAAGGATTGAACCTGCTCGATGCCCCTTTTGCTGAACGACGCGAGGCTATCTTACGCACGGTCAAGACGATTGAAATGAAGATACAGCCTTCTCATGCACTTCTTACGGATTCTGATGAAGCGGCACAAGAGTTCTATCTGCAAGCGACTTCATCCGGACTTGAAGGCGTGATGGCCAAGAAGCTTGATGCGCCCTACAAACCAGGCTCTCGCGTCGGGTATGGAGTCAAAGTGAAACCTGTGATGGACACTCTTGACTTAGTGATTGTCGGAGCTGAATGGGGCGAAGGGAAACGGGCTGGCTGGCTCACCTCATTTACTGTCGCCTGTTCTGATGAGAATGGGGATCTCATGGAGATAGGACGAGTCGGCACTGGATTGAAAGAAAAACCAGAAGAAGGATTCTCCTTTGGGCAACTGACTGAACTGTTACGGCCATTGATCATCAAAGAATGGGGAAAGAATGTCGCTGTGACGCCTAAGATTGTCATCTCCATCCATTGCGAAGAAATACAGAAAAGCCCAGGATATTCCTCAGGATATGCTCTGAGATTCCCCCGCTTTGCAGGACTACGCGACGACAAACCACTTGATGAGATCACTCAACTAGAACAGATTGAAGAGATGTATTTCACCCAGCGCGGACGCTCAGAAGACGCCTAAGTATTCTGCGACAAAGAACAATGTCAGGATGAGCGATCCGATGATCGCCACCGCGCTTGTGCGATACGCCTTTATCGGCGCATTGCTCGTCTTCATCTTCTCAAAAGCCAAGAGGCAAAGCCCAAAGAAGATAATCGAGAGCACACCCTTGCCGATCCAGTGATGAGAGAACCCTGTCGCCAAGGCCTGCTTGAGCGCAGGGACAAATTCTGCAGCGATTGTTAATACGGTGACAAAGAGGATAGTCAATTCTGTACTTCGCAGGAACGCATTTGGTCTCATGGCTTGACCCCCAATTCCAGACTTAGGCGGGCCGCAGTCGAGATCAGATAACCCATGAGCGCCATGGCCATGCCAAGGATCACACACAAGGCTGAAAGCCACTGGACCGTGCGTCTTGCGTTCTTGTCTTTTAGCAGCGAATTGCCCAAAGAGCTAATCGCTCCTAAGACGGATATGGCTAGAAATGGCAAGAACAAGAAGATATGCTCTTTGGCTTCCATGACAATCTTATGAGCCCAGGGTTGAGGCCCAGCCAAGATCAATGGCTTGACCTGAGGCCCATAATACATCACGTAATAGATACCGCCAGTGACCCAAACCGTGAGAAAACAGACAACTCCAACTATAGCTGCTTTTTTGCATCTCTTGATCCCCTGGGCACTGGGATTCATCAGTTCAATGAAGACCCACAGAAATGCCAGCACGCCCAATTCACCGATCGCCGCATGCACTCCGATCAAAGGGTGAACCATACGATTTGCTCTATAATATCTCCTATAAAAGCCTGCCTCTACACAGATTTTTATACAGCTCAGGGTTCTGTCCTCTCAAGTCCCTGTAGTCTAGCTTGGATAGGATCGGAGCCTCCGGAGCTCTGGACGCGGGTTCAAATCCCGCCAGGGGCGTTGAATCTCTTTCTCGGCCTACAGCCCCATAGTGTTTCTCATGTCCCGCCGAGATTTGAACATCTTCGGATTGCTACGCAATCCTCGAATTTCATCTCGTCTGTGGACGAGTTGAAACTCATCGCAGACCTTGCGGTTTGCTCGGCCTTGACCTCGTCTGCGGACGAGCTCAAGGAATCCCGCCAGGGGCGTTAGGTTTCTCATAGGCCCGATGACCTCGCAAACCTTATATTGACGCGATTCCCTTCTTTTATTACACTCATGAGACTCTTTGCAATGATTGTGCTCCTCCTTATGGTGGGGGCCTGTACATTTCAACCCACAAAGATTTATGTCCTGCAGAGGTCATCCGAACCCTTTGTGGAATCTCCTCAGCGTGTCGAACCATCAGAGCCAGCCGAGAGATACATAAAAGCGCTCGGCAAGGATCCCTGTCATGTCTCTTCTGCTCTCACGGGAGCACTCAGCATCGATACCGACGCGATGGACTTGCGCATGGCAGGGGCGGAAACCCTCGCCAACCGATTTGCCTGCTTATGGGAAAAACAGCGCTATGCTGAACTTTACGAGCTCTTCACCCCAGAACTCAGAGCCCAGCGAAGTCTTGCGTCGTTTGTCAATATCATGATCCAACGACAAGTCCAAAACAAACAACCCTATGCTGTGCGTGTCGACAAACTCGCTTATTTCCAAGAAGCCACCATCGCCCATATCTTCTTTAACACCGATTACCGGATGACCACTGCCGATCTTGAGCGCAGCACAGAACCA
>DATDXB010000099.1:0-3344 GCA_035289465.1 Candidatus Nanoarchaeia archaeon | reverse complement strand
TGCAACACTGGCTATACTAAAAGAACCGAGGCAAGCGCTTGCGAAGACAGAGGAAATCCTCCCGAGATCATCCACCTGGGAGCCCTGATGAAGATCAGCCGAGTTGAGCACAAACCCACAGAATTCTGGAGATACCTCTTGTTTAAACCATATTCCTTTGTCTCCGACCATCAACGCAGATATCTCTTTAGTGTCTACGATGTCAAAGAAGCAGGAAGCATGAAGATCTCCATCCCCGATCAGACCCTTGTACAACGCTGCAGGACAGGAACCATCCAAGCCCTCACGGCGCGCGAATATGCCCGCTTCTTCAAGATACAATGGCCTGCTTGCGACAGACGACTCGTCGACATCATCAAAGAAAAGAATCCTGATCTCACCATCTTTAGAGAAGAAGAACTCTTCAGACGCGAGGCCTAAGCATGGTACGACTCGAGAAAAGATATCAATGCGAGATCTGCAATCAAAGCTATGTCCATAAAAAAGATGCGGTCGAGTGCGAGGAGATAGGGAGACCTCAGCCGCTGCTTAGCCCAGGATCACTGATAAAAATCACCAAATTCAGAGACCATGACCCTACATACTGGAACTTCTGGCTCTGCATTAACAGCACCGCATCCCCGCATTCATGCGATTATACGATGGCTATGTATGCCCCTGAAGGACAAAGCGAACCCAACAACCACAAATCGTTTGACCTGCAACTCGCCGACCTTCGCAAAAGACGAAGGATCGTCCGACTCACCCACCAAGAATTCAATAGCTTTTTTGATATCCACTATATCGATACACCCGACAATCTCGCCACCCTCGTACAGCATGAACACCGTATTGAGATATTTAGGGAGATCGAGTTGTTTAAGGCGAAGAGGAAGTGAATCTACTACCCAGCAATCCCCAGTACCTTACTTCCCGCCTCAATTAACTCACTGAACATCTCGGATTCTCCTGATTTAATCGCCATGAATAGGAAGGAGAGGGATGGGACTGCCTTTAGTCCACGAACCCCTGCTGCTATTAACGAAGAGTTCGAGATGTATAGTAAGATGCACGAATCTTGTACCCCAATACGTCGAGAAGATACGCAAGTATTGTGCATGGGCACGAGGAACGAACCTGCAGGAGAATATACGCCGCAGGGATTATGGGTAGGCGCGTTTATCGCCCTATTTAGTCCTCAAAGAGACGCACAGCATCTTTTGTCCTCAAGACCGTCACTTTATCTTGCGCTTCAAAGTCCTTATCTTCAGACCAAATCACTGCACTTGACAAACTGAGCGCAGCAGCCAGGAACACCACATCATCAGGATCCCTATGTGCTATCAGTTTTTCCGCTTCTTTGATGAACGGCTTGAGCTGTTCATCTGAGACCAAATCTATTTTCTTCAACAACATCGTTAAACATTGATCATATCCTTCTGCATTCATGCCCGATCTCTCTATCACTGCATCCTTGTGCTTGCGCAATTCGTGAAAAGACATCTCGGGATAATACAATTGATGCTCGAGTTCAACGAGCAACCTTCTTGTCATCGAGTCGCGTAATAAGGCAGAAAGAAGTATATTGGTGTCTATAACAATCTTCATTTTAGGCCAAGATTCTTTGCGACAGCACGATTCACCTTCGCCGAAAGCTCATCAACATCCTTTTGAGTCAACTTACTCTTCTTAGTGATCTTATCGAACGCCTCAAGCATCTCAACCTTCTCAGTGATGACTTTCCTCACTACCTCGCTCCAACGGATCTCCGAGTGCTGTCTCATCTTCTCATGCAACACATCAGGTATGGCCAACGTTATATTAGTCATAATTCATCACCTAAGTGAGATAATGTGATTACACATATTTAAAGGTTAGTATTGACATCAAAGTATAACTATTTGCTCAAGAGAATAGTCCTGATCTCGGCCACGAACTTTCCCGCTCTCTGCAGACTGGTTGTTGCCAAGTTCTGCTTGGCCACGCTTCCCAGCTCATATTGGAGATCACCGCGCTTCTTTCGTTCAAACTCATAACTTTCCACCAAGTCCTTTGCCCTTTCTTGAGAGCCGACGATCTGGAGCGCTTCATCTCTTGCTTCTTCATAAGCATCTAAGAGCTTTGCTAATTTCTGATTTTTCAAGAAATGAGCGATGAGCGTATCGGAGACTACCTTATGGACCAGTTTGTCCCCTATCTTGAATTGGTTATCCGCTAAGAGCGCCAAGGCTGAATAAAACATCGAATAATACGAAGAGACGACCACCCAGAGGTAGGTCTCAAAATCATCCTGCAAGGCAAAGCTTTGCTTTTTCTTGCTGTCTGTGGACAATTCCATGAGGGCCTTAGCTGTGAGTAAAGATGTCTCTGCATTCTTCAAAAAGAACGATGTGTATTGAGCGATGTCTTTTCTCTTTGTGAAGAGCCATCCTTGCTGAATGTAGTCTGCCACATTCTTCTCCGCTTGCTCTATACGTTGTTGGTCAATCATGCTGCAATGAGAAGATAGAAACTCTCGCCTCCGTGGATGATCAAGTGTTTTTCATACGCTTCCTTTGACACGCTTGGTTCTTTTCTACCTGCTTGAAATTCTTCTATGGTCAGGATGACGGGGTTTATCTGTAAGTTGTTCAATGTCGCTGATCTCTTGATGGCTGAACGGATCTCTTGCTCTTGGCCCTTCTCTTGCACAATGGCTAAGATATCGATATCTGAGCTTGGACGTGCTGAGCCTTTTGCGTGGGAGCCGAAAATCAGCAGTGTGTAAAATGGGTTGGTGATTCCTTGGACGGCTTCTTTTAGGGCCTGGGATATCTTCTTGGGCAGGGTTTTCTGGGCTTTGCGCTGGCTGATATAAGCGAGGAGGGCTGCATTTTCTTTGGTCACTAAAGCTTGACACCTGTTGATATTGGAGACTCTCTTCATTGTGATGATGCCATCTGATGCGATCTGTTTGATCGTGGTAAAGACGATCTTGTAGTCTTGCCCTAGTTCCTTTGCTATCTCTCTGATCGAATAGTCTTTGTCCAGGTTGTTGAGCAGGAAGGCTAGGATATTTTCTGCCGTCTTTGATAAGGTATTAAGGTACATAATGGTATGTATCAAAGTACTTATTTATAAATCTTAGGGTGGTGCCCGATTATTCCACGTCCTACCTTTGTCTCTTATCGAGGTTAGGTCTTCCTGAGGGATAGATATCCAGACAACACCCTTTAGAGCAAATTCGATCTTCCCCTCGTTTTGGAGAGTTGAGAGAATCATCTTTAGCGTTGTTTGATCCACCTTAGGGGGCACCTCAAAACCTGAGTTTCTGAACTGAGTTCATAGGGAATTTTTCACAACAGTTTATTTCTCGTCGACAAAGT
>DATDXB010000098.1:0-4880 GCA_035289465.1 Candidatus Nanoarchaeia archaeon | reverse complement strand
AATTATGATAGTGATGAAATCCGGGTTTTCTGCAATTCCGTATCTTGAGGATATTGCGTGCAACAACAATGCTTCAATCATACTATATCCTCACGTATTTGGTAATTCGATTATTGATGGAGTATTCTTTGTCCCACCTGGCGAAGAAACTCGTTTTATTGAATCCATTGAAAAGGATGAGCGAGTCGATATTGCTTCTGAGAATTTAATTACTGTGGTCAACGATTGAAACTGGTGCTTAAAGAATTGAAACATCTTGACTAAATCTAGCGTTCCCTTCTCAAGAAGTTGCCGATGTCCAAGCGGTTCTTTACAGTGATGACTCCCGCTGAGGCTTCGCCATAACCGAGGATCTCTGAACGCCTGTTCTGCACAAGAACCAGCCCCTCGCCTGGACAAGAACCTACGACCGCTTTTGGTAAGATATCTCTTCCGCAGCAGAACAACCACGCCGCCTCGTCTGTGACCGTGACTCTTCTGTCGGTGAGCGGGGCGAGACGCTTGAGCAAGATGATACTTGGGACAAAGCGATGCCCTGCCAAGTGCCCAAGGACCTCACCTGCGCTGTAAAACGGATGCCTGATCTGGTCTGTGACCTTTTTGAGCTGTTCGGGAACCTCATAGAAGTTGCGCGAAACGAGAGCGAAATCATTGTAGACTTGTTTGTCGGTGAAAGCCTTGACAAAGTCTTGGAGCGGCTTTTTTTGGGCAGGAGATACTGGCGTCATTGTTTCTTAAACCTCGCGATGAAGAAGCCCTGTGTGTTCGTCTTCCAGGGCCATAGTCTTCTGGTGAGCGCGATTGAAGGATCCAACTCTTGGCCCAGGATCTTGGTGAAACCAGGATCGCCAATGGTGTGGATAGGAGCAAGCTTGAGACCTTCCAGATGCTTAAGCGCCCAATCAACGACAATCTCATTCTCCTCAGGCTCCAAAGAACAGGTGGAATAGACCAATGTACCCCCAGGTTTTAGCGCTTTGTAGGCTGATTTGAGGAGTTCTTTTTGTCTACGCTGATTCTCAAGGAACATCTCAATAGAACGCTTGCCAAACCATTGCACATCAGTCACGAAGTTGCCAGAACATGGGGCATCGACAAGGATGCGGTCGAACTGCACGCCCAACTCGTGAGCGAATCTCGCGTCCTTTTTGTAGACCGCCACATTGGTGATGCCCATACGCTCCACGTGGTTCTTGACGGCGTCAATCCTTGAGCCCAATTTCTCCAAGGCGACGATCGGTCCCTTATGGTAGAGTGCTATCTGGGTCGTCTTGCCCCCAGGCGCTGAACAGGTGTCAAGGATGATTTCCTCTTGGTGAGGAGGTTCTGTGAACAAGGCCTCGACAGGCAATTGTGAGGCCGCCTCTTGGACATAGTATTGGCCTAAGAGGTATTCGATAGTGGCGCCGACTGACATCGTCGATGAGAGCACCCAGTAGCCATTCTTGAGGAACGGGATCTTCTCCATCTTCGCCCCTGCCTGCGCAAGACGAAGCAGAACCTCGCCATGATCCGCTTGACGCTGCAGCCTGATACTCTGACAGAGTTTGACTTCTCTTGGCTTCTCGCCAAAGTCCTGATATCTCGCGAAGAAATACTCCCTGCTCATAGAGGGTGAACCTTTTGTCCTGAAGGACTGTCTGTGACTGCGAAGCCTTTTGCTTTGATCTGATCGCGGAGCTTGTCTGAGAGCGCAAAGTCCTTGCTCTTTCTCGCCTCTTCACGCTTGTTGATCAAATCTGCAACCTCTTTTGGAATGGCCGACTCTTTGACTTCGATGACGCCTAAGATTTCGTTGTAGCGCATCATCTCTGTTATGACTCTCTCTGCTGATTCTTTTGAGAGCTCTGCGACATGCGTATTGATTCCCTTGACCAGACCAAAGAGGGCTGCGAGCGCCTTTGAGACCTCAAAGTCGTCTTGCATCGCGGTGTCGAATTCCGATCTGGCATTGGTAAGAGCTGGTGATGGATCGTAGGTTCCAGTTGTGCTCTTGATGTCATGCAAGGCCTTCATGAGATTGTGCAAGCGATCCAAGGCACTCTTGCAGGCACCGATGGCTTCGTCAGTGTAGTTGAGCGGAGTGCGATAGTGCGTCGAAAGGAAGAAGTACCTCAATGCCTCGGGGCCAAACTTCTTGAGTGCATCTTTGATAGTGACCCAATTGCCCAAGGACTTTGACATCTTGACGTCATTGATCCTGAGGAATTCATTGTGCATCCAATAATTGACCAAGGGCTTCTTGCCTGAGACTGCCTCGATCTGCGCTATTTCGCACTCGTGGTGCGGGAAAATAAGGTCAATGCCACCACCATGGAGGTCATATTGAGGGCCGAACTCGTGCTCGGTGATGGCAGTGTCTTCAATGTGCCATCCTGGCCTTCCCTTGCCCCATGGAGAGTCCCAGAAGGGTTCGCCGGGCTTATGTGATTTCCATAAGGAGAAGTCGCCAGGATTCTTCTTCTGAGGATTGGGTTCGATTCTGTGCTCTGAGAGCTGGGTCAAGTCTTGCTTTGAGAGCTTGCCGTAGTCCTTGAAACTCGCCATGTCAAAATAGACACCATCATCAATGACATACGCGTGGCCCTTCTTGATCAGACGCTGGACTTGATCGATGATTTGGGACATATACTTAATCGCGGGGAGATAGGCATCGACTGAATTGACTTTGAGCGCGCGCATATCATCGCGATAGGACTCAAAGAACTTATTGGCCACTTCTGATTCTGTGATACTTAAGGAACTCGCCTTTGCGATGATTTTGTCATCGATATCAGTGACGTTTTGGATGTAACGCACGTTGTAGCCTAATGACCTGAGGTATCTCGCTACGACGTCAAAGACCACATAACAGCGGCCATGACCAATATGAGCGTCTTCATACGGAGTGACGCCACAGACAAACATCTGGATGAGTCCTTCTGAGCGTGGTTTGAAGGGCACCTTCTTGCGGGAGAGGGTATCATAGATGACGAGTGCCATAGATTCACAGAATCCGACGGCGGTTTTTAAGAGTTATGCTTTAAGGAGCGCAGTCGCCCTACGATTGTGCCCTGCTTGCGACAAGATATTTGAGAGTTCGGTGTTGCTCAGACTGCGCTGAAGCATAGAATATGGTCCTTTGCCTTGAGCGGCATGGAATCGTAACGCGTAGATCTGCGCCATCGAGGCATACTTCTGATGGCTGGTTGGAGGCAAGGTCCCCATAGACAACACAGAGAGCACTTCAGCCTTTGTAGCACCCAAACTGTCGAGGACCTGCTGGTCCCAAGGACTCATGTCATAGCCCATGTGGGAGGGCTCTTTATTGGTGTGGACTCGATCGTAGGTGAGCAGAAGACTCAAATCGCCCTCAATAAGTCCCGAGACATCATGGGAATGAATGTTTGTGCGAGGCAGTTCTCCATTTTGACCATACCACCTCGCTACTCCCCGAATGATTTTTGCGCTTAACGGATAGAGACTCTCCAAAGTCAACGCGGTCCTTTCAAGGGCAATCGCAACTCTTAACATTCGTTCATGAATCGCTTTATCGGATAGACTGGGCAATTCTGATGAGACCATGAGCTCCAAGGCCTGGTGAAGAGAGTTAAAGGATATCCTTGAATTCGTGGGATTCTGAGCCATCATCACCCACAATAGATCACGCCTTAAAAGCCTAATTATCTGCAATATTGCAATAAAATAGGGCTGTTTTTGAGTGACCACTTCAAAGTAGTCAAGATGCGGAAAGTTTATAAGTACCCTGTGCCTCGTAGCGTGTATCTATCACCTCTTTTTCCCTAGCCGCGGTTTGCAAAGACTTCGGCTAGGGTTTTTTTATATTCAACAAAGGGTGATGGTTCACGACGACAACACGCTGTATCACTATACAGCCGACGACTCTTGAGGTGACGACTATGGCAAAGAACGGAAATTGTTCACAATGTAACGGATGGCGCATCCTGCACGGATCTGAAGAGATCTGCAAGCGATGCAATAGCACCGGTATCGGCCAAGCCACTGTGGCTTAGGACGATTGTTTCTTATTTTCATTATTTCTCCTGAATCTTTTTAAGTGAACAAGTTCCAGAGTCCACTATGGCTGATGAACGATTACGAGCACAAGAACGACTAGCGGCCCAAGGCGATCCTGCTGAGCGATTACGCTTATTGCGTGAACGTGCACGATGCGGTCAGCCCTTGTTTGATCAACATGTCTATGAACAAGTCAGTAGGTGGAGACGGCACCTTCCCCCTAATGTGGTCAAACCAAATATCACCCGCTATCCACAACCACGAGATGGTGAAGCTGCCGAGATCAATCAACTCCTCCTCACGATATTACACGATGAAATCCTGGCCATGGCAATGTATCTTGGCAGTTCTCCCATCGATTTTGCCACCCGTCCCCCAGGGCCTCATCGACGTGGATATCACGGGCTTAAATTGCACCAGCATGGAGGAATGAGCCTTACCCTCAGGGAGCCCTCCTTGGTGGAACCTGGTGATGACTGGAATTTCTTTGAGCATGGGCTCTTTTACACACAACAGGGCGTGTATTATTCTTCATCTAAAAAAGTAGTCTTAGCTGCAAACGATGTCCGAGGATATGATCGCCGAGGCAAGTTTAATCCTGAACGAGCCATGACCTCAGCGCAAGTCCTTCAAAGTCTTGAAGATGCGATCGCGAAACTTCCGCTTCCATAATTGGACCTAGAAATTGCTTTTCTTCTCATACACCACAAAACAGTAATCTTTGCGAAATGTTTATATACTTGTATCATTTAGGTACATATTGATAACTATGACGCAAGTGTTAGAACACCCCCTACCGGCCCACAGTCCTACTTTAGACACCGTCCAGATGGTGGAGCAGACGATTCGTGAAGCGAAAGAAG
>DATDXB010000097.1:0-3048 GCA_035289465.1 Candidatus Nanoarchaeia archaeon | reverse complement strand
CTGGCTTTCGACTTGTTAGCGGTGTTTGAGGGTGTCAGGAAGTTTTTCGACAGTCCCGCCTCCTGCTATGGTGTATCCATCGACAAGGACAAATCGTCCGGTAGGTCCAAGTTCGTCGTGGGCGTCAAACGCGATAGGAATCTTGGTTTTGATGATGACTGAGCCTATCTCCCCACGGTCGATGTTCGCCTTTCCTCCGATGGCTTCAAGTGTCGTGGCATCGATGACGGTGCTGATGGTCTGGACATGGCAATCGACTTCTTGGGTGTGGATCTTGAGTTTGTAGGGTTTTTGTGCAATGAGGGGCGTTGGGCCCATCCAGAAGACTTGTGCTGTGAAGAGATCGCTGCTAGAGGGGGCTTGTGAGGCATGGCAGATGAGTTCACCGCGTTTGACGAAAATCTCATCAGCGACGGTGATGCCGACAGGCCTTCCAGCATCCATATAACTGATAGCCTTTCCCGATGGCCATGATTCGATGCTCTTGACGGTTGTCTTGTGACCCGAGGGATGGACCATGATCTGATCGCCTACGGAGATCATTCCTGAGGCGATCGTTCCGGCTATGATGCGTCGCTCATCAAAGCGATAGACATCCTGCACGGGTAAGCGCAGGTTCTTTTCAGAGAGGCTCTTTTCTTTGACAAAGTCGTCAAGGGCGTCAAGGACTGTGGGTCCTGTATACCATGTCATAGTATTTGATTTCTTGGTGACATTGTCTCCTTGTTTTGCGGAGATGGGGATGACATGTTTTGGGCTGATCCCTACTCGTTTAAGATAGGCCTCGATTCCAGCTCGCAATTCCTCATACTGGGCTTGCGAGTATCCTGCGAGGTCCATCTTGTTGATGGCGACAAAGATTTGTTTGACGCCTATTAGTGCCAGCAAAAAGGCGTGGCGTTGTGACTGCTCTTTGATGCCTTCTGCCGCATCGATGATGAGGATAGCTCCTTCGGCGTTTGATGCTCCAGTGATCATGTTCTTGAGGAACTCTTTGTGTCCAGGTGCATCGATGATGGTATAATGTCGCTTGGGAGTGGAAAACTCAATCTTAGTGGTGTCGATGGTGATGTTCTGTTCTCGTTCCTCAGAGAGCGCATCAAGTAAGAATGCGTATTCGAAGTCTCGCCCTTTCTCTTGGCAGATTTTCTTGACTTTCTCGATCTTAGAAGGCGGCACTGAGTTGGTGTCTGCAAGGAGTCTGCCGATCAATGAGGACTTGCCGTGGTCGACATGGCCTCCGATGACAAAGGTGAAACGGTCCATGGTCCCTCACATATACCCTTGTTTGCGCAGGATCTGCATGGCATAGGCGTTCTCTTGGTCTTGCGCTCGTCCATCACGTTCTGAGGTCTTGCTGTTCTTGAGTTCTGCGATGACTTCTTCGACATTGCTTGCGTTTGAGGCGATAGATCCCGTGCAAGGCGCACAACCAAGACTTCGGTATCTTCGTCCGTTCTTTGAGAAGTACAAATCGATAAGGGGGATCTTTTCTCGCCCTATATATTCCCAGATGTCAAGCTCAGTCCAATGCAAGATGGGGTGCACGCGGACATGGGCTCCTTTGGGGAAGTCGGTGTTGAATTGTTGCCAAAGTTCGGGTGGCTGATCGGTGTAATCCCAAGTGGAATCGGCATTGCGTGCTGAAAAGATGCGTTCTTTTGATCGTGATCCTTCTTCGTCATGCCTAATGCCCATTATCAAGCCTTCAAATCCATGCATGGCGGTGACTTGTTTGAGTCCTTCGGTCTTGAGTGCTCCGCAGCAGACGAGTCTGCCCTTGGTGTGGTTCATGCCTTCCTTGATGGCTTGTGTGTTCGTGTGAACTATCAGCTTGAGCCCCATCTCTTTGGCTTTCTCATCGCGGTAGCGGATCATCTCAGGGATCTTGTACGTGGTGTCGACGTGGATGACCGGAAAAGGGACCTTGCCAAAGAAGGCTTTTCTCGTCAACCACAGCATAACGGTGGAATCTTTGCCGATGGACCAGAGCATGCCGAGTTTGCCAAATTTTTTGTAGGCTTCGCGCAGGATGTGTATGCTTTTTGCCTCGAGTTCATCAAGTCTATCCATTGCGCATCACCTCAAGCACATGAGGGTGCAAGGCTCCATTTGACATGATGAATCCATGATCTAGTCGTGGATTTTCTTTGTTATAAGTCAACTCAGAACCATCAAGGGAGCTTACTCTTCCTCCTGCGGATTCGACGATGAGGTGCATGGCGCAGACATCCCATTCCCAGAGCCGTTCAAAGCGAGGGTAAAAGTCAGCATGGGATCGTGCGACCAAACATCCTTTGAGAGCACTTCCTATGGATAGGGAGGACTTGACCAATGAATCAAAGCGTGCTACACGATTGTCTGTGCTGCTGCCGCTCCGGATGACGATGGACTCAGAGAGGTTTCCGCAAGTTGACACTTTCAAAGGCTCGATGGTTCCAGCGTGCTCAAAAAAAGCTGTTTTCCCCGTTTCGGCGTAATACATCTCGTCGCGTGCAGGGGCGTAGATCACGCCCACAAGAGGTTTGCCTCCTTGGATGAGTCCGATGCTGATCGCGAATTCTCCGTTGCGCTTGACGAATTCCTTGGTGCCATCAAGGGGGTCGATGATCCAGACCCGTGATGTTGAGAACCTCGTTTTGTCATCTTCCTCTTCTTCAGTGAGGATGGCGTCGCCAGGAAATGCCAAGCGCAATCCCTTGACGATGATTGCGTTTGAGCGCAGATCCGCTTCAGTGACAGGGCTCTGATCGGACTTCTTGGTGACGGAGAACTCTGAGCCATACACTTCTAAGATGGCCTTGCCTGCTTGTCTGGCGAGGCTTTTAGCGATAGTGAGTTCAGTATGATGCGATGTTTGCTCCATAGGGTTACTTATCGACGTGGAAGCTTCGAGACGTATTTAAACATATTGCGGCTATGTAATCATTCAGTTTTCTGAAATGGCTCGTCGATGAGTGATCTGTATTCTTGAACACCAATATCTTTATGTAGTTGTTAGCTACATTGTAGCTAAAATGAAAAAAGAGACAAAAATTGAGCTTCTGG
>DATDXB010000096.1:0-3932 GCA_035289465.1 Candidatus Nanoarchaeia archaeon | reverse complement strand
TAATGGGGGGAACTATTATGAGATCCGCTCTCGACCCCTGCAAGATACGACCGCTCCGGTGTTCTTCAACTTCAGCTTTCCGGAGTTCACCGACCAATCGACGACGGTGAGCTGGCGCACTGATGATCCTTCCTCCTCGACAGTATGGGTGAAGGAGACGGGCAATTATCAGCGCATCGATGATGCGACACCAAAGACGACGCATCGTTTGACGATACCGACGACGTTGCGAAGAGAGTATACCGTGATCGCGATGTCGTGCAACTCAGACAATCTGTGCACGAATTCCACTGAGACAAAGTTTTCAGCAGGTTCAGATAAGACGCCGCCTGCGCTGGAGCTCATAATTCCTGCAAAGGTGTCTGAGAATAAGGTGCTCGTCAGCGGCAAGACCGATCATAACGCGGCGATCTCCATGGTGGTCAACGGTCAATCCTTGCGTTCCGGATCTGCGGACGCTCAAGGTTTGTTCAGGGTTCCAAATGTCCCGCTCAACAGGCTCGAGAATACCGTCCAGGTCATCGCAAGGGATTTGGCTGGAAACACCCAGCAAAAGTCAGCGATAGTACGTATCGATGCCGTTCCTCCAAGACTCCAAGTCACTCAGTTCTCGCCAGTGCTTGCCCAAGGGGAATTCCGTATCAGCGCAAGAGTCAATGAGCCGGTCAATGTGACGATCTTTGTCAATGTCCAAGCGGACACGATCTCCCCCAGAAGAGTCACAGGGGTCGAGACGCTGGCAATTGATCCAGGCCGCATCGTGATCGGTTGGAAGCCAGTGATTGATGTAGATGTCTTAGAGTACGCAGTCTATCGCGATAATATCTTGGTCGGTACAAGCAAGGAGCGTTCGTTTGTGGATGAGACTGCTCCCTCAGCGACATTGGTTGGGTACAGAGTGTCAGCAATTGATAGATCCTGTAATGAGGGTCCTCGCTCCGATACCTTTGAGGTCAGGATCCCGACAGGACCCACAAGTGCCCCACCACAGCCTCTTTCACTCTCGTGTAAACGCGCGGTGGCTGAATTCTCTACTGACGGCGACTTTGTCCGCACAATCCCTCTCCAGCAAGGCAATAACCAAGTGGTCTTGGTGGTCGAGGATGCGGCTGGGAATCGTGTGACGTATACCAACACGACCATCTTTGATAATGTGCCTCCCCGCATCGAACACCTCAATATCGATGATCTCTCCCCGACGTATATCCGTGAGGTGACTATCAAGGGCAAGGCAAGCGAGCGCGTGACAGTGTTGGTCTATTTCAATGAGGAGAAGAAGCCATCAAAGACAGACATCAGCAATGCTGATGGGTCGTTTTCAATCGATGTCGAATTGCCTCTTGGTGAATTGATCACTGATGCGCGCAGTGTCAAAGCCGCAGCGGCTGGCCAGGGCTTCTTGAACAAGGTCAGAGTCGAAGTCGTCGATGTGGCAGGTAATAAAGTGAGCTCTCGTGAAGAAGAGCTGATCTATGCGCAGTGCGGCTTTGGTTCAGTGTTTAGCGTGTATAAGACAAATCCGCGCCCAGACACGCTCAATCCTCGCTTGATCGCAGAAGGGTTGGCGCAGGTAGGTTTCAATATCAATCTGAGTTATGGGGGCATCGGCAACTTCTCCTTTAGAGGAAAGCCCACAGTGATGGTCCGACCCTTGTCGCGTGAAGAAGAAGGCGATTGGGACAAGGACGTTCTTGTCATGAACAGATGGGACCTCAGAAGGGATACTGCAAGAGGCTATGTGCAGATCACTCCAAACAAGCCTCGTTTCCCTGATAAGACGACAAGAATCGACAAGCTCCAAAATATCACGGCGAAGCGCGAGAGCGATTGTCCTTTGGTGCCTCCAGGATTTGGCTGCCTGCGAGTGCCTTTGATGCTGGAGATTGTGGGGGTCAAGACCGCCGAGCGCACTGCTGAAGGTATAGAGGTCTCAGACCAATTAGGCCCGCAGGTGGAAGAGATCCTGCAACGGACTTGTATCGATGTGCAAGTGGCAATTGATATCCCCATTGATCCCGACATCATCCCCAACAAGTTCTTGCAGAAGTCTGTCGAGGTGATGGATGAGATCGTGCGCGGCATCGACAAGATCCGCGAGCCTCTGGAGATGATCTTCAAGGTCACATTGTATACTTGTCTTGCGGGTTTCGCTGTGCAGTTTGTGCTCGATATTTGGGAAACGTATGCTTGTGATATCTCTCCTGCAGTCAATGCCTTTGCGAGTTCGCCTGAAAATTTCTGGGATCCCCAGATCGCGCGTTCAGGATTGTGCAACCATCCGACCTATGGGTATGCAGAAGGGACCGCTCAGCGCAATGATTGTCTGGATTGTCAGAAAGCCGCACAGAAGAACAAAGATGTCTCTTACTACATCAACTGGGTCTGTGATCGCGTATATTGTCCTTCTGCGCCAAGCATACAGAAGTATGTAAGGGAAAGTCCCACAGTGACTGAGCTTGTGGCGAAGAATGCTCCTGCCGTTCCGTCAGGTGCGGTGTTTGGTGCTTCAGGGGGAATGGCAGGTGCTGCTGCAGGAGGTCCTAAGTTCTTTTCAGGAAGTTCTTGTCAAGCGAATTATATTGAGGGTTCAAAAGTGGTCGCGACTAATTATGAGAGTGTCAAGAAGATCTACGACACTTATCGCCTACATAGAAATGATAAATTGACCGAGGATCCCTTTAATCGTCAGGCTCCAAACTGCAATGCGTTGCACCCAGCGGCAGGCGAATGTTGTGGCTACGAGTATATGGAGCAGTTCGACAGCGCTTGCGTGTTCTTTGATGAGTTAAAACAGTCAAAGTGCGGCCAGGCTGAAGTCGAAGGTCAGGCGGATAGTGATTGTAAGGGATTCGGCAAGATATTCAACTCAGTCGCGGGATTCTGCGAATCTGACGGCTCTGCGGGTGGCGAATTGATCACGACGGATATTGAATTAGTCAGGATGCCTACGAATGCGAAGGGAAAGACCTACTACTTGGATGTCCAACAGGGGACTGGCACAGACAATGACCCACAAGCCCAAGGAAGGACTGTGAAAGGAGGTTACGAAATCACCCATAGAAGGACCGGCGAGGATGTACAACGCGATATTCGGACAATCACCGAACAAAATGCCTTGCAGATGACTGCGGATTTCTCCGAGTTTTTCAGGAATGAGAACGTGAACTGTGATGGGTTTGAGCAAGAACTCGAGAGAAAGGAAGGAAGGGGCAAGCTTGTAGGTCGAGATAATGTTAATCTGGGCATAGTCGCAAAAGAAGCCTGTGTAAAGGTCAAGGCAACATTCCCCAACAACCGCGAGTATGTCGTCGATCCCACATCCAGTTTCTTACGCTCCTTGCAATGCGGATGTATTGCGGGAGTCAATTCGTATCTCTCGCTGTATCGCAACGTGATTGGGGCGGTCAGCAATTGCTTCAAGTCAATCCTGGTCACAGGAGATGGCACAGAGGGTCAATGTCAAGCCATGCTCTCGGCATATATCTGTGACCTCGTGTATGAGGTCATAAGTTGTGCGGTCCAATATACTGACTTCACGACCTCACGTGAAGGAAGAGGCAAGCCCTTTGAAAGTATTGGTAATGTCCTGAAGACCGTGACTTCTGCAGGACAGAAGACTCAACAAAGGATCACCAATAGGTACGGTGCCTCGTCGATGTTCAAGGCGATGTTTGGTGAGCGCAAGCTGGTGCACGCAATCTGTCTCTTTGCCTTCACCGGGACATGGAGCCTGGATATTTCCTCGATGTTAGAATCGGGCATACCGCCAGTGCCCATCGACTCCACAGCACTAGTATATCCTGTCGAGCGCAGGTTCGTCTCCTTTGATCTCGCATCGAGGCCATCAGGTCTTGCGGTCTGGAACTATCATATAGGCATGAGCGTGGCGGCAGGTGCAGATATCGCTCATAGGATGTTCTTGGTCTGCTCAG
>DATDXB010000095.1:0-5902 GCA_035289465.1 Candidatus Nanoarchaeia archaeon | reverse complement strand
AACCGATGACCGACAATCCATGTCTTTTGAGCAGGTCAAGTAGTTGCGCGTGGACCATCTCAAAGCCGCGACTCATCTCGTTGTGTTCTTTGAGAGATCCTAATGCGATATCAAAGACATCAAGCACGCTCAAGAGATCAGTGATGATCTTCTTGTTCGAGTCTTGGACGACTACCTGTTGGTCGCGGGTGACGCGGTTCTTGAAATTGACATAGTCGGCTTGGACATATTGGAGCAGATTGGTGAGCTCAACGATCTTTGCATTGAGCGCTTCGTGCTCTTTATTGGCTGCAGGGCCTTCAGCGTTCTTTTGGCCTGCTTCCTTTGTGCTGTGACCTGCATCTTTACCGCTGGGAGCCTGGTCAGATCCAGCTTGTGGTCCTGGCTTCGGGGGCTGGGTACTGGCCTTCTCTGCGGGTTTTGTGGGATTGGTAGCTTTCTGTTCCATCGCTTCTTGTCGACCTTAGCTCGACAATAGCCTATCTAAAAGCTACAACTATATAAATGTTGTGGACAATGTTTATAATCTGGTGTCCCCATAAAAACACCATGCTCCACCAGCGCATCACCATTGTGAGGTATGTCCGCCCGCAGGAACAAGATGTCAATTCAGACCTGCAATGGTTTGGCAATGCCTTGGGCTTGTTCTCCTTGCGTGACAAGGACAAGAGTTGTTTTAGGATGTTTATCACCATGCTCAAAGGGGCAAAGGTGCATCACGCCTTCTCTTCTGACGAATTGGCCCATCACCTCAACTTGAGCAGAGCAACAGTCATTCATCACCTCAATAAGCTGATGGAAGCAGGAATAGTAATCCAGCAAGGATCCAGATATATCCTCAGGGTCGAGACACTCTCCTTACTCATCGACGAGATCAGAAAGGATCTTGAGCGTTCATTGCTCGACCTCACACAAGTGGCCAAGGAGATCGACGAAGCGCTTGATCTTTAAATTCTTCATTCAGAAGTGATTTTCATAGGCCTCCCATCTTTGCCAATCAAGACGATGAGAGGCGCAACAAAACCTGGCTGCAAATCCGCTTCGATATGAGTGGGTTCTCCTTCAAAATGATAGTACCTAGATCGCGTTCCATCAAAGCAGACCGCATAGGCGATACCTTGCTCATAATCGGAACTGAAACGATACCGAGGGCTTCGCACATCAATCCTGCGTTCAATCAGATTCACAGGCCAAGCTGGTTCGATATTGAGAGGATTGCTTGCATACCATTCATGATGAGGACCATCGATCCGAAGCATTCTGCTGGAAGGCAAGGCAATCCCATTGAGCAAGTGCCGGAGTTGGAATCCTTGCCCAGGAGTATAGACTGCGACAAGACCGCACAATTGCCTTGATTGTTCAAGATCGTGAGGGGATTCGATCCTCCCCCAATTATGGTTGTGAAGGGAAGCGACAATCTCATACTTGACCTCATCAAGATGTGGTGAGAAAGATCCATTGATGCTGTTGACACCATGATTGATATCTGTTTCGATGATCGCCCGGAGGATACGAGCACGATGCTCAAGATCACTTGGATTATTCTGGCACGATCGCGCAAGCTCGACTACGGAACTTTTATAGAGCGCTGCAAGCGGGCCAATACCCTCAAAGCGGATTGATTCGAGGATATGCCGCCTCATTAACGCGAGATCGTTGTCAGTCCCTGAGCCCGAACAGATCCTATCCAGAGCTTCCCTGGTCCTATGAGACTCATCGGGAAGCTCGATAAGACACAAATCATTGGTCTCTGAAGAGTGATAGATGCCATAGTGGGATTCTCTGCCAGCCCGCAAGTATCGTTCAAGGATGCTTGTCGCACCGACACGCTCATAGACGCCCGCGCGCTGAATATCAGGATGCCACATCATTGCACGGATATGCGGCATGGTGAGTTCATAGATTTGCATGATATCCATCGGTCGAGATCCGAATTGCTCCCTAAGGTCCAGGAGAGTCTCATAGTGTTGTCGTGCAGTGCTGTCTATCGACAGATATCGAGACAAAGTATAGACATGGACAGGTCGATTCTGCTCAAATGCGTCCTCCAAAGACCGCACGCCGAGCAAGACGCGGTCAATATCAAAAGAGGACTGTGTGGTGACAGGAGCAGGAGTGGACGCCGTTCTAGAGGCGATAGGTCCAATAAGACTATCTACGGGACGGATCAAAGAAGGCTGGCTTGTTCTCGAGGATACTCCCCCCAATGCGGCAATACCTGCGAGAGCCAATCCTAGGACACATCCGTAGGTCTTGTGTCGCTTTCTGAGACTGGATCGATAAGAGTCATACGCCTCAACGACATCGCGATCAAGTCCGGACTTCCTTGCGCGTTCGTCGACAGAAAGCGAACGGTCATCAAGAGAGCGCCTCTTCTTGTCTTTTAGGCCAGAGATGAGCTGCTCAAGATCGCGATCCATGGGCTAAACCAGGTCAAGTAATTTTTAAAGCTGAGGGTCGGAAGTCACGAGAATTCACAGGTGCCACAACCCGATCTTCAAGTGATGGGTGTGACCCTGGAGGAAAGCCAACATACCGGCAGGTAGCTGCGGCGATGAGCATGGTCGCAAGGCAGAGACCTCCGACGGCAAGGTCGCGCTTCATCTGTTCGCGTTCGTGATATGTTCTGACGATCCAGGGTTCCACGCCGATCTGCCGCGCAATGGTCTTGCGATTACCCGAACAATGCTCCAGGATGTAGCGTTTTTCAGGACTCAAACTATCGATAGCGCAACGATAGATCTCGCGCCCTTCAGTGTCAAGGAACATAGGGGTCGTGGAGTCTCGAAAGTTAAATACCTATTGCAAACAACATCAGAGATCCTATATACCCTTATTTTTTATAGGTGATCAGCCATCAGAGAAGCTATGCCTCACCCTCCATGCTATAAGGATCCGCTGTACTATATGGCTGCGAGTTTTGTAGGGGTATTGGTCTCTTTTGTCGCCTATACTCATCAGTGCAGCGTGGAAGAGCGCGATAGGATCAGAGGGAAAAAAAGAGTGATCACCGACATTATCCAAGCCCAGGAGATGCCCATCACAGACTCGTCACAAGCCTATATCGACTCTTCTTCCAAGAATTATCAACAGAGTAGTTCCACCGAGAAATAAGTCCAATGACCCGTTGTGAGCGCTCACCACGGCTATCTTTTTAAACCACCCTGCCGACCTTATCCGAATGCGTATCCTTCACCTCTATGCCAAGACAAATCACAGCGTAGAGCTGCCTCCGGAGATCGTCAAGCAGATTCCGCCTCGTTACGGCATTGTCGCTGCTATCCAAGAGACTGAATCCTTAGAGCACATCAGATCACAATTAAAGGACGCCATCATCGCAGGACAGATCCTGGGATGCAGGCAAGAACGAGCCCAAGCGATCGCAGACAAAGTCGACGGCTTCCTATACATAGGCACGGGTTTCTTTCACCCAATAGGCCTCTACCTCAGCACAAAGAAGCCCATCCTCATCTACAATCCCACGGACAACACGCTCAAGCCTTTAGAGCAAAAGGATGTGGATAACTTCACAAAGCAAAGAAAGGCCTCAAAGCTCAGGTTCCTTAAAGCAGAGACAGTCGGTATCATCGTCAGTTCAAAGACTGGCCAAAACGGCATCATGTCAGCCCTGCGATTGAAACAGCGCACGGACAAGAAATACTACATCTTTGGAGTGGACACATTAAACTACAGCGAACTGCAGAACTTCCCCTTCATCCAGTGCTGGGTCAATACCGCATGCCCAAGGATTGTCGACGAGAAGAATGACGTGGTCAATATCGAAGATGTCCGGGAATTCTTGCAACTCGAGAAGTTCAATGAGCACTTAGATGTCAATCAAGTCAGAAACAACGACGAAAAAGAAGTCAAAGACGGTCCTGCGATCAAGATTCTGAGCTGAGTTTTCTGTCGATAGAGGCTAATTGTCGTTCGATGCGTTCAAATCTATGATCAATCCGTTCAAATCGCGTCTCAAGAGAATCCAAGCGTTTGTTCACACTATCAAAATCTCTACGAACGCTCAGACGGAACCAATGCAAGTCTGACTTGAGACGAGATGTGTCTGCAATCAGTTTGATGGTCGCCGCGCCTATGGCTAGGGTAAGTCCAGTGACAAAATCAAGGGTTGATGGAGAATGGCCTGTGAGTTTGTAGATAACCGCGACTGCAAAGACTAAGATCCATGCCCATGTAAAGACTTGGAGGGCCAGCATGATGACATCAAAGAGTTTCATTGTGTAAAGTACCACACCCCATAGATCACCATAAACACAAAGAGTACCCAGGACATGACAAGGGAAATCTTGTCCGCAAGGTCAAGGACTCTATCCATCCTTGTCGGTTCAGGAGTATAGTGGTCGAACTTCATACTCTCCTCTTAGGGAGGCTCATTTATATGTTTTTAGGGAGAAAATCCGGAAGATTTCCGGCCCAAAGGGCGA
The DNA here is from genome assembly GCA_035289465.1 of Candidatus Nanoarchaeia archaeon. Classification (GTDB taxonomy): domain Archaea; phylum Nanobdellota; class Nanobdellia; order Woesearchaeales; family JAGWAF01; genus DATDXB01. The sequence continues at coordinate 1,460 of DATDXB010000095.1, read as the reverse complement.
GAAGAAGCCCCTTCGACAGTGACAAACACGCCGTCACGTACGGTCTTAAAGACGATATGTCCGTGTTTGACATCCCCGTGAGAGTCCATACTATTATTCCCCGTCGCACTTTGGAAAGAGCTTAACGTGGCGAAGTGTTCTTGGACGCAGACTGGGTCATCGCCGCAAGAAGAGATGGATTGGGCAAGCAAGAGGATGGTATCATAGGTCTCAAGGATTTCTGTGTTTGGCACTTTTGAAGGATAGTGTCGCGCAAATAGATCATAGAATCGCTCAGTCTGCGAGTTAGTCTGGATCCAGGAAGAAGAGACGTCAACAAGAGAGGTGAAGTAAAGACGATCTTCAGCATAATCGCCCACCTCATCAAGAATGGTCTCATGTTCGGCAGTCTGAGTCGAGAACAGAGGGATATCCATGCCAAAAGATTCAGCTTGGCGTAAGAGGGCAAGGGTTTGGGGAAGACTTGTGGCTATGAGCAGGGCTTGAGCGTCGAGTTCTTGAGCTTTAAGAAGTACTGTGCGAAAGTCTGTTTCAGGCGGCTCCGCTGATTCTGAAAAAACGATTTCCCCACCCTCTGCTAAAAAGCCAGACGTGAATCTCTGAGAGTACGACTTCCCATAATCATTGTTCAGGTAGATGATGCCCACACGACGAACATCATGGTCAAGCACAAAGGGGATCAGAAGGGGGACTTCCTCTGAGGGCGTGCTGGCAAAGCGAAAGATGAACTGCCCTGCTTCGCTGATCTGATCGGCAAAAGACATAGGGGAGAAGAGGATCTTTTTCCGTTGTTCAGCGAGAGGGGCGACCGCAAGAGTGCTAGAGGATCCACAATCTCCGACGATGAAATTGACGCCATCAGAATCATAGAGTTTGGTCGCTGCGCTGACCGCCACCTTGGGGCTAAACTGACTGTCTTCGAGAATCACATTCAGCAAAGGACCATTTGTCTGATTGAGTCTGATGAGCACCAGATCGAGTCCGATCAGCATGTCTTCACCGCAGGTAGGTACTGGTCCTGTGATCGGTGCAAGCATCCCTAATTTTATTGCGTCAGGAGACGATATGTCGGAACAAGCAGTTAAGAGAAGGAGAAGAAAGAGCGCATAAAGTTTCATAGGATCATCTTGAATACCGATCCTTTAAGAAGATTTGTTGGTTAAAAAAACCGACACCTTTTAATAGATCTCAGATTCATCTCAGAGGATGCCAGTGTCTATCAATCAGGCCCTTTCCGCTTTTGGACTCAGTGAAAAGGAACAGAGGATCTATCTTGCCGCATTGGAGCTGGGTTCTGCCACAGCAGGACGGATCACTGAGAAGGCAGATATCAACAGATCAACGGTCTATGATCTTCTGCGCATGCTCATAGAGAAAGGGATCTGTTCGACGGTGATCAAGGGGGGCAAGAAGTTCTTTGAGATCGTCCCCCCAAGGGGTCTGGTGGCTATGATTGAGGA
>DATDXB010000094.1:0-4803 GCA_035289465.1 Candidatus Nanoarchaeia archaeon | reverse complement strand
CCGAGCAGAAAGCGACTATCGAGCAGGAATTATCCTCGCGCCGTCAGGCAGTCAACCAACAGATCGCAGCTCAAGAGCATAAGATCCAAAGTTATATCCAGGAGCGTCAAAAGAAGACTGAGCAGCAGATAACCTCGCGAGTCGACGAGGTCGAGTCACAATTACAGCATAAGCGCGCTAAGTTTGAAGAGACGATCAGAAAGGAGCGCGAGCAGGCGCACGAGTCCTTGAGGTCTGGTGAAAAAGAGATTCATGCTCGTCAAAAAGAGATGGAGCGCATGAAGGCTGCCTTAGATTCCCAACTCCGCGAAAAGACCAAGACTCTTGAGCAAGCGGCGGCCGAAAAGATGGGTAAGATCGATCAGGTGATCACCCAAGAGCGAAAGAAGATTATGGATTCCTTGTCTTCGCAAAAATCCGAGCTTGGAGCGCTCAAGCAGGAAGTCTCGCGTGAACAGCAGAGAATCGCTGAGCAGGCTCAGAAGGTGAACCAAAAAGAAGGCTTGCTCAAACGCAAGGACGAAGTGCTCTCTAAAAAAGAAGAGGGGCTTGGGCAAGCCGAAAAAGAACTGGAGAAGACTGTCGATGAGCTTTCGCGGCTAAGATCGCGTACAGAAAAAGAGGTCTCCCAGCTCAAGGCCCAGGCGATGAGTGACATGAGTGAGCAGCGTGAGGCGCTCACCCGTGAGCTCAGCAAGGTCCAACATGAGATTCCTCAGAAGTTAGACGAGCTCAAGAGCAGACGCCTTGAAGTCCAATCGGCGATCCAGGTCCTCGACCAGAAGAAGGCTGAGTTTGAGACGATCAGAAAAGAGTCCGGCAACCTGGCTCCTCAGCTTCAACAGCTCCAGAAGGTGAAAGCCGAACTTGTGGAGCTCAAGAATGATCTTTTGAGAAGACAGCAGGCCCTTGAAGGAAGTGAGCGCGATCTCGCAGAGCGCATCAAGCTCGTCGAGGGGCGCGAGCGCAGAATCGATGAGGAGATCAAGAAGGGCGCGCGATCAAATATCGAACAGATCGAGAGAAAGGAGAAGGAATCTCTGGAGACCATCAAGCGTCGTCTTGATGAATTGTCAAGCCGAGAGAAAGCACTTCTTGACATGAAACTGGGATGGGAGGACAAGCAGACCCAGCTCCAGGGCCAGATTGATATGCTTACTAATCTCAGCGCTCAATTGCGCCAGCAGCTTGCGCAAGCAAAGGGCGAGCTTGCTCAAGTGAGCCAAGAGTGGCAGGACAAGTCCTCTGCGCTCCTCAACCTTCAGCATGAGATTGAGCAGAAGACCGATGAGCTCAAAGAGCTCCAAAAAGGGGATCTTGCCTTGCTTAAGGATAAAGAGGTCGAGTTGCTTGAGGCGGTGCGTGACCTTGAGGAGGATCGTGAATCTCTCTATGATGAGGAGACCTCAGTGGTCAAGAAGACTACGGCGCTTGAGAAGACTTTGTCCAAGTTCAGCAGAGAGGATCAGCGTCTCAAGTCCTGGCATCAGGAGCTTGAGCAAAAAGAGAAGACCCGGACTGCTTTGGATCGCGCGCTCAAACAGGAGACGGTGCGTTTGGAGAAGCTCAAGAGTAAGCTTGATACTCAAGGCGAGCAGATCAAGCGTGCCAGAGACTTGCGTTCACAATTGCCTAAGCTCGAGCAGAAGTATGAGCAGATGAAAGGGGTCTTGAGTAAGGCTCAAGCAAAAGCCATCCATTCCACCATCGATCCTCTCGCCAAGCGCGAGGCGCTCAAGGACTTAGAGTCTGATATCGCCTCTCGGGAGAGGGCATTAGACTCCCGTCAGGGCTTCTTGCGTCAGCTTGAGCAGGACATCGAGGACAAGCGCAAGGGTTTGCTTGAGCAAGAGGACGCGACGATCATCACCTCGATGGCGCAGGAGCTTGGAGAGGAGAAAGAAGCTGCGCTCACTCAGGATCAAGATCCCGAGATTTATGGCTTGCTTAATCAGGCAAGGACTGCGTTGCGCCGCAAGGACCTCAATAAGGCGATACGCCTTGCCGTCGAGGCAGAATTGCTCGCCGAGAAGATGGAGTCTGAGCGCAAGCAACTTGTGGCATATGATGTGGCGCAGCTCAAGACTGAGATCAAGCTCCTCGCTCTTGAACAGTGATTATCTTTTCTTTCTCGTCTATTAAAAAAGTGCGAGGTAAGAACTTCTCTGTGACATAGATATTGGTTATGGTGTGGCTGGTTATGGTGGAGGTCTTGATACGGCCGCCGAATAAGCCTAGTAACGGGATGAGTTGGTCGGCAAGATGCTTGTCTACGCAGGCATGAGTATCGATCTCCTCAAGCAAGGCCTTGGCCGCAGAATTACCCACATCTTCGGCAGGCACCCCTTTCTCTCCCAGCGCGTCAGATCCAAGGATCACTGGATTGGTCATGTTGACTTCCCCCTCGATGATATGAGGTGCCCACAAGGTGATGCCTGAGCCTGTCGAGAGAGACGGTGGTGATTGTATCTGGATGTCGATGGGCACGCCTAATCGTTTCAAAGCGAATTGGGCGGCGTTGGCTTGTCGTTCTGAGACGCGGGCAGACGCAAGGTCGCTGGAACAATGCGAGACTCCTTTGACGCCAAATAAGCGTCCTCGTTGCACTAGCTCAAGGAGTGGGGCAAGGTGTTTGTTCTCATAATCAAAGTGCGGCTTGATGGTGACATTGACTTTACCGCCTCCGGCAGGATAGTATCCTCTCTTGAGCAGGGCGATGTCGATTTTGGCGTATTTTTGCAGTTGAGGGATGATGACATGGATCAAGTAGTCTATAGAGGGGCTCCAACTCACATCGGTTCCCCCTGTGATCTCAAGAGCGGTGCCTTTTGTGGCGAGTATGGCGGGGACAAGCAGACTCTGCAGCACAAGAGTGATGGACCCTGCAGTCCCAATGTCAATCGTCGCCCTTTTCGGCATGAATGGTTTGGGATAAAACGTGATTGAAGGCGATCCAATCTCTGCGCCATCACAACGCGAGCCAGAGAGCTCGACAAGCGCGTTTATCCCTGCAAGATGCTGTGCTTTAAGCCCAGGGTCCTTTCTTCCCTTGCGGATATCAGTCACGCGAAATGCTTGCTGAGTCACCATAGACAGCGCAAGCGCCGTGCGCACGATCTGCCCACCCCCTTCTAAGTGACTGCCGTCAAGCTCGATCATCAATGGAGAAAGATGCGAGGGCCTTTTATTTCTTCCGTGAGCTGGTGAACACGTACCCTGTGTCTTCGTCGATATAGTCCAGAGTATCCATGTCGGACTGGTCCAGGAGCTCAAAAATCAAGCGTGCGATGATGTCTGGTTTCTTTGCTATCTTGCGCACACGTCGGGCATCTTCAGGACTGCGGTCTTGTGTGAGCATGGTTGTGTCGACTGGTCCGGGATAGGCGAACTTGACCTCATATTGAGGGCAATCTTTTGCGAACCGTTGGGCGATGCCTGCAGCCATTCTTTTGGTGAGTGCGTACAGAGAGGGATTTTCAGGGGGATTGTGGGCAAGAGCAGATGAGACTTGGACGATGGTGGCTTCCGGAGAGAGTCTGCCTTGGCAGTATTTGAGCATCATCCAGGGGGCGATGACATTCACGTGTAATAGTTGTTCAAAATCATCGCGAGATAAGTCGAGTAGTTTCCCGCGTCTCATGATTCCTGCGTTATTGATGAGGATGTCGATGGATCCCTTGATGGTGGATAATCCCCTGCGGATATCGATGTCATCAGTGATATCGACGCGTTGGTGGTGGAAATCGATGCAGTCTCGAGGAGGGTTTTGCACGTCAAATCCATGGACTGTGGCGCCAAGCCCATAGAACTGCGTTGCCAGCGCAAGCCCGATCCCGTTTGAAGAACCTGTGATAAGGACCTTTTTGCCAGTGTAATCCATCGAGGCCGTGGCAAGGGCCACCTTTAAAAAACTGAGGTATTGCCCTTGCGTGATGACACGAAGGCTCTTAGTGATCAGTGATGTCCACTCGAATATGGAGGCATTAGAGGCGGTGTTATCTGATGCTCAGGATCTAGGTCCCTTTGACATGAAGCTTTGCGCAGGGGACTTGGTGGGCTATGGTCCAAACCCCAATGAGGTCGTGCAAAGGGTCTTTGAGGAGGGATTCATAGGTGTCTTGGGTAACCATGATCGCGCCGTGAGGGGGGGCGATTATGCAGGGTTCAATGTGCAGGCTGCTTTGGCAGTGCAGTATAATCAACGTGTGTTATCTGAGCAAAACCTCTTGCGCCTCAAGTCGTTGAGCAATGTCCCTTATCTTGATCCCGAATGTGTCTTTGCGATGGTGCATGGCAGTTTTGATGGCGCCTCAGAACCGAGCAAGGATAAAAAGCGTTATGAGGATGAATATATTCTAGGTCTCGAAGATTTTCCAGGACCTCTCTTAAGGGCCTTGGACGTGAAGCTGGGCATCATTGGGCACACTCATCAACCTACGCTAGCATACCGTTTGACATTTCTTATGCCGATTCCTGTCGAAGGGGATACATCCTCTGTAGGAAGGAGTATCCATACGCTCGATATGGAAACGAGTCCGCGGGCCATTGTGAATTTAGGTTCCGTTGGTCAGCCTAGAGACGGTGATCCCCGTGCGGCGTATGGCATCGTGACTCTCGAGCAAGGCCAGATATCATTGCACTTTCGTAGGGTTCCTTATGACTTCGCGACTACACAAAAGAGAATCAGAGAAGCAGATTTACCTGAGTCCTTGGCTACTCGTCTCAGCAGGGGACGTTAATTCGTCGCGCTCACGCCCTGCAATGGCAGCATGGGCAAGACGTTCTCATCTGTTGCAGCGACGA
>DATDXB010000093.1:0-2593 GCA_035289465.1 Candidatus Nanoarchaeia archaeon | reverse complement strand
CATGCTCGCTCGCTAACGCTCGCTCGGCCCCCTCGCTTTTTCCGGCTTGCGTCCATACTGCTGAAGAGGCTAATGTACCGTTACGCCCAACCACCGGTGTGCTCCGCTTCGCTACGCAACACCGGTAGGAAAACTTATTTTTAGAGTAACACCGCATTGATTCCTGCTTCTTGTCCAGGTCGATTGGTGATCTTGGCTTTGCCCAATTCAGTGGTGATGACCGTTCCCTTGGTCATGATGTTGGGACGCACATAGTTGGGGTTTGCCTGGTTCTCGATGACCCCTGTGATCTTGGAAACTGCACATTTCTTGGTCTTAGGATTGTACACATTGACCTTGTCGCCTGAGAGTAAGAAGAACTTGGTTGAGCCTGAGCGCTGTCGTTGGGTCTTGCGTTTGCGCTCGCCAAGAGTGGGCAATGCGGGAGCGCGTCCCATCTCAAACTTGCGCTTGGAACGATAGGGGATCTTGTAACGGGAACCTGAAGGTTTTCGCTTTGATCTCCATTGAACGATGACCATGGAGCCTTGGAATCAGGCGTTCATTTAAAAACGTTGTGGTGAACGAGCCAAAAAACATCGCGTAGGATAACCGATCACTAAACGTTTATAAATCAGCAGCAGATTCTATCTTGATAAGGGAACGGAGGAATATACTATGGCACGCGATATGCAACCTATCTTTATCTTACCAGAAGGTACAGTCAAGACAAGCGGGAAGACAGCGCAAAAACTCAACATTGAAGCGGCGAAATTAGTCGCAGAACAAGTGCGCACGACTTTAGGTCCAAAAGGTATGGACAAGATGGTCGTCGATAGTATGGGTGAGGTCACCATCACCAATGACGGAGTCACGATCCTTGAGAACATGAACATCGAGCATCCGACGGCGAAGATGATCGTCGAGATCGCGCGCACTCAAGAGAATGAAGTCGGAGACGGCACCACGACGGCAGTCATTTATGCAGGAGAACTCCTCAAGAACGCAGAACAGCTTTTGGACCAAAACATCCATCCGACAATGATCATCAAGGGTTACTTGATCGCGCAAAACAAAGCGCTTGAGATTGTGGCAAAACTTGCCGAGCCCCTTGCTGCATCAGACAGGGATTTACTGAGGCATATCGCAGGCACAGCGATGACGGGCAAGTCGGCGGAATCCGCAAAAGATCCTCTCGCTAACTTATTGGTTGAGGCTGTTCTGAAAATCGGCGAACACAACGGTACAAAGACGATCTACGACACCTCAAACATCAAACTCGAAAAGAAGGTCGGTGCAGGTATCGAGGACACAGAGCTCATCGGCGGCATTGTTCTGGACAAAGAAAAGGTCCATCCAGGCATGCCTAACAAGGTGGCGAACGCAAGGATCGCCATCATCGATTGTCCTATAGAAGTCAAGGACACGGAGATCGATTCAAAGATCCAGATCACTGATCCCTCGCAGATGCAGGCCTTCCTTGATCAAGAGGAGAAGATGATCAAGGATAAAGTGGAGAAAATCCTTGCGTCTGGCGCAAACGTCGTCTTCTGTCAGAAGGGTGTTGATGATCTCGCGCAGTTCTTCCTCGCAAAAGCAGGCGTCTATGTCTGTCGTAGGATCGCAAAAGAGGATATCGAGAAGCTCGCAAAGTCAACCCGCGCGCAGATCGTCTCTAACCTCAAAGAACTCTCAAAGACTGATTTGGGTTCTGCGGGCATGGTCGAGTCCGTGCAAGTGGGAGAGGAACACATGACCTTTGTCAGGGAATGTCCAAATCCAAAAGCAGTCACTATCCTCGTCAGAGGAGGCACTGAACATGTGGCTGAAGAGACCAAGCGCGCGATGACTGATGCATTGGGTGACTTAAAAGCATCATTGGAATCCGGCAAGATCGTCGCTGGCGCTGGTGCAGTCGAGATCGCTCTTGCAAAACAGTTGCGCGTCTATGCGCAATCGCTCTCAGGCAAGGAACAGATCGCTGTGCAGGCATTCGCAGAAGCGATTGAAGTCGTCCCGCGCACATTAGCCGAGTCCGCAGGCCTTGACATCATCGACAAGGTCGCTGAGATGCGCGCAGCGCATGATAAAGGGATGAAATGGGCAGGGATCAATGTCTTCTCAGGTGATGTAATGGACGCCTGGGCGCAAAAAGTAATCGAACCCCTCAAGGTCAAAACCCAAGCCATCAAGTCAGCCTCAGAAGTCGCCATCATGATATTGAGAATTGATGACGTCATCAGCGGCAGAAGAGAATCAGGCGGCGGACATCAAGGAATGCCTCCAGGCATGGGCGGGATGATGTAAGTCATGTCGGATTACCAGAACCAGATGGATTATGGCGAGATTGAAAGACTCTGTGAAAACCAATTCCCGTAACTCCTGGTCTTATCGAGCCAGCAAGAGGTTGCCCTGCGACAAATCTGTTTTTTATCCTCAAACCTCATCCCGAACATGACGTTTTGGGAAATCTCAACGGAGGTGTATCGCACCATTTGTTGTATTTCAGAGTAGCGCCAGAATATGTCGGAAAAAACGCCCTCCTAAGAGAATCCAAGATCAATTTAGATGGAGGGCTTGTAAAAATGACGCAGGTTCTGGAAATCGAAGGCGG
>DATDXB010000092.1:0-3956 GCA_035289465.1 Candidatus Nanoarchaeia archaeon | reverse complement strand
CTTAGTCTCTTCATGAATTGTATAAACTTCTCCTGGCCAAACAATATGATGCCTTTCTTAATCGCTTCGATAAACACTTTATTGGGTCTATTGAGTTCTTGCTTAAACTCTTCTGCTGTGAAGGTGATTATATGGACTTTTTTCCCCTGTGTTTTCTGAACTTTCTCAACAATATTTTGGATATTCACAAAATTGCTTTTCTTGGAAACAGTCAGCATATCGATATCGCTCGCTTGTTGGGGAGAATGCAAAATGCTACCGAACAAAATCGTAAACTCCACTTTATTTTCAAATTCCGCAAAATTTACTCTCCATCTCCGCTGTTTTACAGCCTCTTCTGTAAGGTACAGGGATACCGCTTTCTCCACGAGGATATTGCCCCAATTAACCTTGATGAGGGATGTACTCGTTTTTCCAGAACCAATGGTGTCTAGGATGACATATCCCTTTGTTTCTAACTTCTTCAAGACTTTCCATATACCCACTCTACTCAGGTCTAATTCCTGAGCTAAAGAAGTGATCGTATGTTTGCGAGAGAAATCTTTAAACACGAGCACCAGTACTTTTTTCCCCGCAGCATCTTCTGTTGCCATATGGTTAATAGTTGTTAACTATGGGTTAATATATAAGCCTTTCCGTTTTTCGACGGCGGCTGCGAAGCGGCAAGCTTTGCAGGATGCTGCACCTAAGCATGTTTTTCTTTCATGTTTTTAATTTTACTATAGCAAGAGATTCAAGAAGTTCCCGTATATTAGCAAACCGACCAGCTAAACAAGGCTCCAAACGAAGGAACAGGGGGTGAAAGAATTTCCGTATACTACAATCCCAAAATACAGTCACAACGTTTATAAACACATCTTGGGAGAAATTCAGTTGATGAGAAACCGTTCACGTAAGGGTTCGCTAGAAATCTCAATCACAGCTGTCGTCGTTCTTATCATCGCAATCGTCATGCTGGGCTTAGGCCTGGGTTTCATCCGTCAATTCTTTGGTGGCACAGTCAAGCAATTGGGTGCCATAACAGAGACATTAGATGAACAAACAAGGACTGAGCTCCTAGCATCATCAACACAGATCACCTTCCTCTCAAGACGTATCAAGGTCGAAGGCCGAGAAAAGGAGATTCCCTTTGCGATCAGAAATATCCGTCCTAACGAGATTGAGTTTGGTATCAACACTCGATGTTTTGATGCGATTGGCACAGATGCCATTCGTCAGTCCGCTGAGTCCTTTGTCAATTTCGAGACGTTCCAGAGCCAGACTATCGAGGGTGGCAAGTCAGATGTCTTCCCCTTGAAGATTATCTTAGACGCTGCAGCAAGCCCTACGATCTACAAGTGTGAGATGACGATCGATATCCTCAATGAGATCGCGCCTGATGGCTCGCAGATCCAGCCCGCTACTGATGCTGAGAAGCGTTATGCTCGTCAGCTCTTTGAAGTCGATTACAAGAAGTGAACCTATGAGCAAGAAAAGAAGGCTTTCACCGTCCGAAGAGTTTGAGATTATGAAGATGGTCTTAGACAAGTTCCTCTGGCTGGGCTTTGGTATCATGGCCTTTGGCTTGTGGGTGTCCTTGGTCTCGACCTTTATGGATGGCGTATGGTATATGGCCGCAGGAGCCATTGTCTTGTTCGCCTTCATGTACATCATCGTCAACGAATACGAATTCATCAGGTACTAGCATGGTCCGTCGTGGAGCGATCGAGCTTTCTGTCTCGATGGTCGTGATTTTAATCCTCTCGATTGTCATCTTTGGTGGCGGTCTTTTCCTTGTGGGCCAATTCTTCTCCTTTGCTGAGCAGACTCAGGAGAAAGTCAGCGCCCAGACCCAGCAGGAGGTCGAGAACCGCCTGATGCAGTCGGGTGAGCCCGTATCGATTCCCTTCAATAAGGCGAAGATCCTTATTGGTGAATCTAAGCCATTTGCTTTGGGCATCCTCAATACATTCCAAGACTCAGACACTTTTGTGGTGGAGATGAGTTTCTCAAATGCCTTTGACACGAATAATCCTGCCCAACCCTTAGTCGAGCCGGAAAAGGCGGCGATTAATGAGAGGTGGATCTTCACCGAAATCCCACCCATCGACAATCTAAAACGCAACGCAGTCGAAGTGATTCCTCTTTCAGTGCTTGTGGGTTCCGAGATGGCTCCGGGCATTTCCACCAGGCGTGGCGTGACCTATGTGTTTAACGTCTGCGTCTATCCGCTCTCAATCACCCCGCCCACACAATTATGCTCCTTAGAGCCTCCGATTCCCAAAGATCGTATCAGGAACGAATTGCATGGATCAAAGATCAGCAAGATCTATGTCGAAGTGCCGTAATTAGGATAATAGATATGCTCGATTTAATGGAGTTATGATGATGAATCGTGGTGCATTCGAACTCTCAGCCTCAATGTTGGTCATTCTCATCCTGTCCGTGGTCATCTTTGGAGGTGGGCTCTATATGGTGGGCCGCTTCTTTTGGGTGTCAGACGATATAGAAAGGGGGGTTTTAGAGCAGAATCGGCGTGAGTTCGAGAACCGCCTGATTCAGTCAGGAGAACCCGTATCGATACCCCTCAATAAGGCCAAGATCCTTATTGGTGAATCAAAGCCTTTTGCATTAGGTATCATCAACACCTATCAGGACACAGATACCTTTGTGGTGGAGATGAGTTTCTCGAATGCCTTTGACACCAATAATCCTGCCCAGGCCATACCTGAGTCGAATAAAGGATTTATTAACCAGAGATGGATGTTTTCAGACCTTCCTCCGATTGACAATCTCAAGCGCAATGCAGTTGAGATAATTCCCTTGACGGTTCTTGTTGGTTCAGAGATGTCCCCAGGTATTCCTACAAAGCATGGTGTTACCTACGTCTTCAACGTCTGTGTGTATACGATGTCGATTACGCCCCCTACTAGCCTATGCACCATTGGTGCGGACCTGGGACCTATACCCCTAGACAAGATCAGAAACGAACTGCACGGCGCAAAGATCAGCAAGATCTATGTCGAAGTGCCATAGGCTTATTCGAGAAATCCTTCGCACAACTCTTCTAGCGCTCGTACAGGGCTCTTAGCGAGGACAACGCCCGAAGCCACCAATACACCTTGGGCTCCAAGCTCAAGCGCAGTCCTGACATCCTGCGCGTTTTTCACGCCTGCCCCGACATAGAGCCTGCTCTTTTTGCCGACAGCTTCGACGCATTTTCTGATAACAGAAGGTTTAGCAGTAGATACAGATATCCGTCCCCCGATCAGTTCAGGTGGCTCATAGGCGATGACATCGGGTCGTAACGCAACAATCTTGCGTACCATACTTAGATTTGAAGCACACACGACGCTATGCAACCCTAGCTTCTTGAGCGCTTTGATAGTAGAAGTGATCTCAGCAAAGGAGAGGGGATGTTCAGAGTGATTGACGAGGCTTCCTTTAGCGCCTGCGCGTTCAACGACTTCGGCAGGGGTCCATCCCGTATGAGCTCCCATATAAACAGCATCGACATGTTGGGCAAAGACATGCAGGTGCCTATGTTCCTGCAGGGCTGAGATATCTAGAGATTGGGCGCAGATGCCGATATGCAGGTCGTTATTGAGAGCTGCTTTCTCACAGCTTCGGGCGAGAGCAAGCGCTCCAGCGCCTGTCGCTTGCTTGTACGCCTTGCAGTTCACCAGGATGGGCGGGATCATAATGAGGACTTTGAATGGACTCTATTTATACCTATCTTTCTTCAGAGAACTTCGCATAATTCGGATTTTGAGTAGATATTGGGAAAATAGGATCTCTTTCTTCGGATGCAAAGTTCTCTTAGAGAAGTTTGACTTGATTTTATGACTGATTCAAACTTCTCTTGAGAATTTTGACTTTTTTGATATGGATTTCAAGATTCTACAATGATTCAATATGCTCAAGAATGAAGTTCTTTAATCTTTTGATGTCGTCGTCAAGCCCAGGCACAGAGCTGA
>DATDXB010000091.1:0-2992 GCA_035289465.1 Candidatus Nanoarchaeia archaeon | reverse complement strand
ATGCCTTCGAAATAACCTTCTTGATTGACCTCAAGCACCACATGTTGTTGATCTGCGGATTTGAGCAAGACTCGTGCGCTCTTTCCTTGCAAGGTTCCAGATACTCTCACTGAGAGGGGATCGCCTTTAAACTGCAGGATCTCTAAGGAATTATTCTCATAACTCCTGTCAAGACTGATCCGATTGGTCTCTTCAAAGGTCATAAGTCCAATGATCTCCGGCTTGATGACCACTGACGCAAACAGAGCAAGGGCGATAAGTAATGCGATGCCAGCCCAACGATAGGAATGCGGCTTTCGTGGAGAGGGACCTGATTGTCGCGAACTATCTGCTGATTCTTGCGAATCGCTGATCCGTCCGCTTGAGACTTTAGGTTGCGGGCGTGCCGCAAGCAGCTGCAGTTTGGCATTGATTCGGTCAATGTTACGCCCAGCCACGGGATTTGATGGACGTGGAGGATTCAAAGAGGGGGTTGAGGACCAGAATGACTGATTGGATGTCTTTGGAGGTGGAACTACATTGAGCGACTGCAATTTGGCCTTGAGCCGGTGGATATCCTTATGCAGTCTAGTCATGGAGATAGACCTCGGTGATTTTTATCGGACAATGCCAGTAGCGCAGGAAACTCTTGACCTCTTCGGTCCGACTCTCCTTTGCGAGAAGGACGCCCTTTGAGAGCTGACGGACTTCGTACTTACTGATGATCCCCTCTTGCTTGCCTCTACCCTTGAGAGCGTAGAAGAAACGGACCTTTTCCGTCGAGGAGAGGTGGGATAGGCTGTAACAGAGAATCTCGTGTTTTAGGAGGGGGAGGGTTCCCATCAGATGTTAAGTAACTTTACAGATACGGTGTTTATAATAATTGCGGTTATATGTGATAACAGAATAGTCATTATTGGTATTATTCGTTAAGCTATTTAACATTATAGGGGATGGAACTAAGAGATCATTATCTTTACAAGTATTAACGTACACTTGCTACCACCCCTTCTTTTGAAATCTCATTGGAGAAACTTTAATATACTTGCCTATTGGATACAAATTACATAACACGGGGGTGAACGTATCGTGAAAACAACTCTACTATCCATAATGTTGGGTCTCCTTGTCCTTGCAACTGCGGCCGCTGCGACAGGACCCATGAAAATCTCAGGCAATTTAGGCCCAGCTGTGCAAGTCGCCCAACTCAAGGCAATCGAAGACCGCTACCGCCAGCAGTGTTATTTCACCAGCCAAGGCGCAATCTGTCCGACACTGTCTCCTACCAGCAGAACCATGGTCCAGAAGCAATTCCCTGACCAGATCACACCAGGACCTGTCCGTTCAGGCACTGAGCAAGGCACCGAACGCAGAACCGTCGCTGTCATGCGATCTGCCTCAGAAGTCGGCGCAAGCAACAGCAGACTGGTCACCTCAATCTCAGGCAGACCAGGCGAATTCGCTGCATGGGGCTCAAAGAAGCTCAACGTCCAAAGCCAATGCTACTTTGGCGAGACCGGAACTGGCGGACGCGGTGGCAATTTGATCTGTCCTTGGGATAAGGCCATCACCACACGTGGTCAATTTGATAGCAGGGCACAGCGCGAAACCCAATTGGCCAAGCTCATTTCCAGCAGAATGACCACATAAGAGGCGATCATCTTTTCTTCTTTTTTCAGAATCTCTTTTTGCTCTTACTTCTCACACAACACTTCTAGGCCTGGAAGCGTGCCCTTCTCGATGAATTCGATTGCGGCGCCGCCACCTGTAGAGACGTGCGAGAAGTCATTTACTTGGAGTTTACAGAGCTTTAATGCATAGGTTATATCGCCCCCGCCAAGCACGGTGAACGCCTTTGATTGCGCGATTGCCTTTGCGATGGCGCATGTGCCTCTTCTTGCAGAAGCTTGTTCAATATACCCAAGCGGACCGTTCCAGAAGACGGTCCTTGCCCTCTTGATATAGTACTTGAAGAGATCCCTGGAGGTAGGGCCCAAGTCGATGACCTGAAATCCTTTAGGAACGCGGGTAAGGGGAACGATCGTCACTCTCTTTGATTCTGGCGACGTGGCCACGGCAATATCCAGAGGCAGGACGAGCCTCGTGTTCTTGAGCAAGGACTTCGCTTCTTGGATGAGCTTTGGCTCAAGCGGAGTCTTGCCGAGATGATATCCCCTCGCGGCGAGCAGATGATTTGCCGAAGCTCCCCCGACAAGGACATGGTCTGCATTCTTTGTGAGTCTCTTGATCAAGGAGAGCTTGTCCGCCTTGCCCCCACCGATGATGGCTAAGTAGGGGCGTTTGGGTCTGAGCAAACGCGAGAGGGCTTGCAGTTCTTTTTGGACCAGGAGGCCTGCGCATGAAGGGATCAGAGTCGCTATTTTGTACGTTGAGGCATGCTTTCTATGCATCGCACCAAAGGCATCATTGACGAAGATATCAGCAAAAGAGGCGAGACGTTTTGCGAAATTCTGCTCATTTGCTTCTTCACCTGGATAGAACCTGAGATTCTCAAGAAGGATGATGGGGGACTGAGGCAGAATGGTCTTCTTTCTGAGATCATCATCGACAAACACAACAGGACGTCCGAGCAATTGTCGCAGCTTCTGTCCTACGGGACGCAATGAATATTTGTCTTGCCACTTCCCCTCGGGTCTGCCTAAATGGGCGATGATGATAATTTGTCCGGGCTTCTTTGCGAGAATGTGTCTTATCGTGGGAATCGCCTCTTTGATCCTTGTGACATCAACGACCTTGCCGTTATCGAGAGGGACGTTGAGCTCAAGACGCAGAAGAACGCGCTTGTCTTTGAGAGGGACCTGATTGAGCGTGCGTAGATGCATCCATTCTCCCTCGACTTATCGCTTTAAGATTCTTTCGATTGTGGGGCAAAGTGCGGGAGAATAATCTACTGAATAGTAGTGACTACTTACTAGTGGTCGAAATAATTTATATTCTCGACGGTAATTCTAAATCATATGAATTTGAACTTAAAGACTTTTGACAAGAAAAT
>DATDXB010000090.1:0-4040 GCA_035289465.1 Candidatus Nanoarchaeia archaeon | reverse complement strand
GTTTGCCAATGACAGCAATGGCAATGCCGCGACAAGCCCCCTCACCTTCACCGTCGGCGTCACCCCCGCAGCAGCTGAAGCAGCCGCTGCAGGTGGTGGAGGCAAAGGAGGAGGACATGAACGAAACGATGAGTGCAGCCTTGGCGAACGCCAGTGCTTCGGCGACTCTATCGGCGTCTGTATCAAGTCCAGCCGCGGCGCCATCTGGCAGCGCGAGGACTGCGCAAGCGGCAAGACCTGCGATGACGGCCGATGCGTAGATAAAGGTTGCAGTGAAGACTGGGTCTGCTCTGATTGGGGAGACTGCGTCAACGGCCAAGAGAGCCGCGACTGCCAAGACTACAACAAGTGCGGCACACTCGCGCGCAGACCTGACGTCACACGCCTCTGCCAACAAGTGGCAGGACCACCCTCCGCAGGCCAAGAACCTGGACGACTCAGCCTGCCTCTTGAACCCATCACACCTTCATTCTTTGACAAAATCAAGAGCGGAGCAAACGCCCTGAAATTCCTGCTCCTGCTTGCCATCTTATCCGCGATCGGCGCTGTCGGATACATGCTCTCCCGCGGACCCCTACCTGCACTGCTTGAAGAAGCGGAACACGAACCCCGCTTTGAGAAAGCAGGAGAAGAAGCCATCTACGTACCCTTTAGCTATGTGCAGCAAGCAAAAGAGACCATCGCCCTATTGCAGAGCAAGCCACGCAAAGAAGCGATTTCTGAGATCCGCGGCAGATACGCCCCTGCCGTCGTCAGCCTCTGCCTCAAAGCGCTTGCTGAAGAACGCAAGGACTCGCATACTGCAAAGCACCCTGTGCTTGAACTCTACCACGACTACATCAGCTACGAGACCCTGCACACTCTGGTCAGGATGCTTGCTGATGCCAGACACCATGAACTGGATTTGGCCTTGCCTGGAGAGGATGATGCCGGTGTCTCTGTCCCTGTCTCCAAGAAGATCCCTGAAGCCAATGGAGCGAGCAGCGCCCAAATCCAAGACGGCTATGTCGTGCTCCCCGAAAGCGAAGAAGGACCCCATAAGCGCGCCGTCGTCCATGTCAAACTGGTCGACAGCAAGAGCGTCAAGATCATCCAAGACCTGATGCGCACAGGAAGCGCACTTGTGCTCATCGATATCTCGCACACTGACAAAGAACAGCTCAAGACCTTGATGGGCGCAATCAAGCACAGCGCCAAGGCCACGGACTCACGACTGCTCATCTTAGACGAAAAGACCATCATTGCCATCGGCAGGGGGATGACACTCGCATGAGCAGCCCCACCCAGCCCGGCGAGGAACAAGTCATACAGGTGCTCCTCTCACAATTTGATAAGGACCAAATGTCACGTATCCTGGGCCAAGTCCAAGACGAACTTACGCGCAGAGGAGAGGCGCCAGCCCAAGTGCCTGTCGAAATCTTCTCCACAGACCTATCCCCCGGAGAATCAGTGGTGAAGTACCTTAAAGAAGAGAAACACCTGCGCTACTCCGAGATCGGACTCGCCCTGGGACGCGATGAACGCGGCATCTGGAGCACCTACCAGCGCGCTGCGCGAAAGATGCCCACGCCCTTTGGAACTGGAACCGCTGGCCTCTATGTGCCCCTGACTGTACTTGCCGACCGCAGATTATCGCTGCTTGAGTCAGTCATGATCCACGTTGTCGATACCCTCCACATCCCCGTCAAGGACTGTGTCGAACTGCTCAAGAAATCCTATTCGACATTGTATACCACCTATGCGCGGGCGAAGAGGAAGCTGGCACGATGAATCCCACGAGCTGTGCTTGTCGTTATAGTGAATTGCACTGATTATGTTACATGAATAGGTGCAACTCACAGATAGACAATTGAGTGTAAACGTAACACAATTAACTCAATTGTCTATACCCTGCCCAAGGCGGAACGGATCAGTTCAGAGAGGCTATGACGCCTCCCGATTGAGTAATCTTTCAGTTTCATTCTCTATCGAACTTACATAATTATATACCTGACATACCTTGTGAATCTCCTATGAATGAGATTACCTATCCAAGCCCTGAACAAGTTATTGCGTTTAATCATCTCGCCTTGGCTCTGGTAAAGGTGAAGAAGGCAGACAGAGCTCTTCTTATGAATCGGACAAGACTGTTGCAGATTATTGAAGAATGTATCAATCATCCAGGTGACCCTTATGATAAAGCCGTCGTTCTTCTTGCAGGGATTGTCAAGAAGCACCCCTTCGCAAGTGGGAATCGCAGAACCGCCTTCCTGGTGATGGTTGATTTCCTATGGGACAACAATACTCCTTGCCGTCTCCAAAACAATCCAGAGCATGCTCGTGTACTGCTTGGAATACGAGAAGGTTTTTATACACCTCATGAGATTAAGGAGTGGATACAACATGGCAAAATACGTCCATTCAAGAGATAAGAACGTCTATGAATCCATTATCAGCGAGTTGGAACACTTCCAGATACTGGCAAAGCGATATGACAAACTTCTTCATGCAATCGGACGACTTTAGATTTTATCCTCCTACCTTATCATTACATTATCGAAAGGTATAAAAATGAACCCACGACAAAAAGGGACAGGTGATCAGGTATGCTGTTTGGACTCGTCAAGTCACGCGAAGAAATCCTCAAGGACAAGATCCTCTTCACCCAAAAGGGCCGCATCCAATCACTCGAACACGAACTTGACGAAGTCAAGCGCATGGTCTCTTCTCGCGATGATGAAATGAAGAAACACCGCGGTGACTTCGATAGGCACAAGGAACGCCTTGTGGATCAAATCGTCGGGCTTTCTGATAAGTTCGCTGATCTCAACCAACGCATGCTTGATATCGCCAATGAGAACGCACGCATGCGCGTCCTCTTGAAGAGCGACAAACACTCCCAGGTCCTGCTTCCAAAATCGACTGAAGACGCCGCCAAAGAAGAGATCGGCAAGGCCATGAGCGAAGCCAAAAAAGGCAAGAAGGGACGACGATAATCTCTCCCAAAAAAAGATTCTTCATGGACAGAGAGACCTCTGCAAACGTCATACAACAGAGGCAACGTTCTCGACAAGAAGGTCAAAGCCCCAACGAGACCCGATTAATCGCTGAGACGATACCTGCCACAAGCATCAGGTAGAAAACCCATACGGAAAAACCGACTAAGAGCACATATACTACACCCATATAGATGAAGCAACCACAGACCTTTGACACAATCGGATGGGGCCCATCGAATTTACCCTTAAACCCACACCACAACATGGCAAGACCCATGAAGGCCACAGCGATGAGGGCAGGCACGATATGCGCTTTGACCTCAGGAACCAAGAAATAGACCAGAAGCGCAGTAGGATAAAACGCGATATCTGCAAAAGTATCTAATTTGTTACCTAAGGCCGTGACGCAGTTGAGCTTTCTTGCCAAGAAACCATCCAGCACATCAGTGATCCCCCCAAGAAGGAACACCATCGCAAACAAGACCCGATCTCCAAAGAGCGCAATACCTACGAGAACAGGGACCAACGCCAAGCGCAGCACACACAAGGCATTAGGCAGATTCAGATCATTTGTTTTAGGAGCCATTCTTTACACACAACACCCATATCTTTTATCACGCTTGAACGCGACTGCATAATAACCTTTCCACGCGATCGGGAGATGCATCCAAAGACAGCGTCTCGTGTCGATGCATTCCCTGTGATCTCCACACAAGCACCAAGACAGTCAGGCCTATGCGCATCTGAACCTGCCACCAATAATCGCGGTCTCTTCGGATACAAATCCGTTGGAAGCACAAGCGTCTGCTTGACCTGCGAATACTTCGCTGCGAACAGCTTGTGTAAACCCGTCTTTTCCAGCACACGCATCACGCCAAGCATGCTCCCATTATGCAACTCCACAGAACCAAGACGATCAATTAAGAGGTTGCCGCAGAATAAAGTGCCTGTTTAGTTCGGCTTAATTGTGTAGTTCCATTCTCCATGGAAATAATTTGGTTTGATGTTTATTCGTGCCATTTCTTCATCGCTGACTTTGATTCCCTTGAGGTACATTTTTTT
>DATDXB010000089.1:0-5919 GCA_035289465.1 Candidatus Nanoarchaeia archaeon | reverse complement strand
GATTTTCATGATCTGATACGGGTCAAGCTTGCCTTTTGGCGCAAGTTCCTCAACAGGTTTTGATAGACGCGTCGCGATCTGGTCGAGTGTGAACTTCTTCTCGATCTCCGCTCGAAGTGTGTCGCGCATAAACTCCGCGAGATAGCCCGCGATCCTTCTTGGGCCGTCAGGGAAGAGCTGTTCCATTGGCGTACCTAAGATGGTTTGAGGAAAAGCTTGAGATGGAACGCCAACATGAAACCCATTGTTGCCTGAAAATTTCACAGAGACGCTCTGGACACCATGATACCTGAGGGCGTCGACAAGGACGATGGCTGCGACTCTTGCGTATTCAAACTCCGGACAGTCGATATCTAAGACCAAGTCCCAACCCTTCCTTAAGTGGTCCGCTTCACTCTTGGACATCCCTGTTTTAATCGATAAGGGGTTCTTCCAGATCTCCTCAGAACAATGAAATGATGTGGCCCCATTCTTGACGCATTCCAAAACATCTCGAGGATAATTAAGAGTGTCAGGCCGTTTACCATAACCCTTCTCGCCATACTTCACCCCTATCTCTCTTGACTCTGCAGCGTCGACGATCGCGTTTTGGATCTCTGGGCGCTTGTAATATTTGAGGACAGAAGAGAGGAGGTGAGGGTCCATATCTCTTAGAAATGAGGAGGGAGTATTTAATCCATCTTTTTCCCTTTTCGTAGACTTTTTTCAAATGATTCGATTTCGGCGAGCGTCCACTTCAAAAGATCCTTTGTGAGAAAGAGCGAGGATTCTTGCCATAGCATTTGCAGACGCTCCTTGACCTGTTCGTAGGAGAGGATTCCTTCACGAAATGCACGTAGGATAATCGCCAGCGTCCCGTGAGGCTCAAAGCCCAGGATCTGCGCTACGGTGCGCGCATCAAGATCATCGGTGAAGAAGAGTCGGATGTATTCTTGTTTGCACAATCCCATCACCGTCGCCTCACCAAGGTCAAGTTCGTAGCGTTCGCAGAGATATTTCGCGAAATCCCTGCTTTGCGGACTGAGATCCTTGATTCTTACGTGGGAGACTTGAGATAGGATCCTGGACAAGTCACTGTGTTCAGAAATGACCTCTTTGGACGTCACGATCTCCACAAACAACCCCAACAAGCCTATGCTCTTGATCTCATCGAGGTGGATGAATGGTCCTGCGTCTACACATGCTTGCTTAATCTTTGCCATGCAGGCCCCAACGCACATCGGCTTTGATCGCAGCCTCAAGCCGATCTGCCTTGAGCCTCTTGATCATATCGCGCACGGCATCGCGGATGAATTCTGATCGGTTAGCGTACCATCCTTCATGGATGATCTCATCTATCTCCTCAACGAGACGAGGGGTTATTTTGGTAGGGATAACTTCCATTATAGATTCACCTCAAGAGTATTACTGGGGTAATACTATAATAAGATATCGTTCTCTATTATTTTCAATATTGTAATGAACCGCTAACCTTTTAAGCTAACTTTGCCCAAGGAGAGGTATGTCCGATCAACGCTTGAGGCAGAGGCAAAGAGAGGCATTACTCTATGGTTATCAAGATAGAGGTCTTGCCTTCATCGTAGAGCAATTGCGCAGTGGCGATTCTGAGGGGGCACGACGCACACTCGTTGAGATTATTGAGCAAGGACTATGCCCTCTGTCTGTTAAGTACTTTGGCCAGCTCTTCCCAGGCCAGATCCTCGTCGGAGAAGGAACTGATGAGCAAGGATCGTATTGGGAACTCTATCATGTCCCCTTGACTATTCCTCCTCAAGCCCCTAGCGTGTATACGGTTAGGCTCAAGAAAGACCGATTAGGAACAAGCAAACAAAACCCACAAGGGGATTTGTCGAGACAAGAACAATGGGTCGCCCAAGTCCAGAAGGGAACGTATGGACCTTATAATCCCGGATGCGCTCCGCTGCACAGTGGCGTTGCCGTGGCCTTACTACAGAACCAACAACATCCCGTACAATCTCAACGAACGAGAATCGCTGAAGTACGCAACTTTCTCCTCTCCCACTATCCCTCTGATTGGTTTAGTACTATGACGCGCATCGCACCATACGCCGCCCAAAGCGAAGAAGATACTGTGGTCCATGACCTGCACCTTGCTCTCCCGTCCATCATCAAGGCAGACATCAAGGGTTCTCACGGATACCTACAAGAAGAAGGATTCGACAACTTCAACGCACCTGTCCTCGGCCAATCAAATAGACAAGTCCTCCACAACGCCTACAATCACGTGACAGGTTTTCCACTCCATGCATGGAGATATGATGACGAACCCACTACACCATCCAAAGAACGGGCTGTGGTGCTGGGCCGCGGCGTCAACGGCGGTAGGCTCATCTACGCCGACGACTTCTACGGTCGCGCTCTGGGGTGGTCTTATCGGGCGCAACATCTTTCCAGTGGAAATCAGGGTAATCTTTAATAGAGGTTATTCTCGTCAATTGTACCCCCTGCACGAAACAGCGTTGTCTAGCGCATCCCTATGCGCCCCGACGTTGCAGGGAAGGAGACCACACGTCCCACCATTATGGCAAGAGACTGGCATCTGACAGCATTGCTATGAACTACAGCCGCGACAGCTGGTAACCTTTGGTGAACGTTTGAAGCGGCAGTGATTGATTTTGAGGTGGTGGGGCTATGAGCGGGCTGTGGTGCTGGGCCGCAACGTCAACAACGATAGGTTCGTCATCGACGCCTACGGCATCTACGACGGCGGTCGCGCTCTGGGGTGGTATTATCGGGCGCAAAAAAATTCTTTGTATGGATCCTGAGCCAAGACAGTCTGTAACTCAGTTTGAACACTGATCAATAAACTCTTCTTGTGTACGCGATCTTTGAGCAAACGCAGACACGAGATTTATATTCGTTTGCAGTACATTGGCGTTCATGAACCTATCCTCACAGTCCATTATCTTTGTCGGAGACACCCATGGGTATTGGAATGACTTCGCCAAGCAACAAGAGATCATCGAGCAGCACAAGCCCGATGTTGTCCTCTCAGAACAACTCCAAGATCAGGTACTGGATTCTCCCAAGGCATACGCTCGATTTCATAAGCATTCCCTATTTTCCGCATTTATCCGCTGGCAAGAATTCAATAACCTTGTAGCCTATTGCGAAAAAAAGAATATCTCCTTAATCGGGATAGACTTGCACGATTTTGGGTTTGATGCATCACTTCATGATGTCATTGCAGGTATCACTCCTCCAACCCTTGAACAAGAACGATGCCTTGCAGATATCCTCACCAAAAGACAAACTCATCAGGTCAGCGTCATCAATAAATACGTTTCCATCACCAAGAAACCCCTCGTCGTCCTCGTCGGCACCTGGCATCTTCAAGAAGGTATGCCTTTGAGACAGTCATTTCCAGATAGCCTGATCATCTATCCTTGCGATGAGAAGGGGACGATGCTCATTGAACCACCAAAGAAACCTCTCCCTGTGCGATACTGTACCCTTCCTACATCTGCTCCAAACGTCTGATCCTGTCGTTAATGTCAGGATGCGTCGAGAACAGGGAATGGAACTTGTCTTTCAACGGATTTGAGATGTACAGAGGGGCTGTCGCAGTCGTCGCTTGCTTGAGGACAGTCTTGTCATCTCGGATCTTCTTTAAGGCAGAAGCAAGCCCTGGAGGGTGACGCGTCAACAAGGCTCCTGAAGCGTCGGCCAAGTATTCACGACGACGAGAGACTGCTAGTTTAAGAATCTCCGCGATGAAGGGCGCGAGAATCGCAAGGATAAGGCCGATGACGAGCAGGATGATGCCAGCACGGCCCGCCTCTTTTGAATCGCCCTTACCATACCACATGCTGCGCAGGATGACATCTGACAATAACGCAATGATACCCACAAGCATCACCGTGACCATCATCACCCTGATATCATAATTCTTGATGTGCGACATCTCATGGCCGATGACCCCTTCAAGCTCAGTGCGATTGAGCTTCTTGAGCGCGCCTGTCGTCACGGTGACTGAGGAATGAGAGGGCTCACGGCCTGTAGCGAACGCGTTGATCGCATCGGATTCGATAATGAATATTTGAGGTGTTGGCATGCCCGCCGCGATCGCCAAGCCCTCGACGGTGTTGACCAGATGAGGATGAAGCTTCTTATCCGTGGGACGGGCTCCAGAGAGTTTGAGCAGCATCTTGTCGCCAGAATAGTACGAGATCAGCGTGAAGACCAAGGAGACGATGACTGCCAGAGCCATCCCCACAAAGGGATCGGCCCAAACCAGACCTAAGACATAACCCAGAAACGCAATGAAGGCCACGAAGAAGATGATGATCATCCACGTCTTGCGCTGGTTTGAGGCGATTTCGTCATACATGGTTTAGGTGATCATGGCCGCTGAAGCACATACCCTCACTCAAAATGGACCTTGACATTCTTCCTTTCCACCTCAGTCGCCTCAAAGAAGTGCCTCTTGGCAAAACTAAATGTACTTGCGATGAACTTGCTGGGGAACGACTCGACCATCGTATTGAGCGACAATACGCTGTCATTGTAATGCTGTCGTGCATAGGCGATCTTTGATTCAGTGCCTGCAAGCTCCTCCTGCAGCATCAAGAAATTCTGGTTCGCCTTGAGCTCAGGATACGCTTCGCTCACCGCAAAGACGCTCTTGAGCGCATCAGAGACCATGTTTGACGCCCTTGCTTTGTCCTCGGTGGAACTCGCCTTGAGCATCGCTGAGCGCGCCTTGGTGATCTCTGTGAGCACCGTCTTCTCATGCTTCATATACCCCTTGACCGTCTCAATCAGGTTAGGGATCAAATCTGTCCTGCGCTTGAGCTGGACATCAATCTGGGCCCAGGAATTCTCGATACGGTTCTTGAGCGTGACCAGACGATTATAAGCAATGATAACATAAAGAACAATGACCGCAACGACGATAAGGATAATCCACATAATCATGATTCCACCTGTTGGACATTATATCATCGATGTTTTTAATGGTTTCGCAGGACAAGTCTACTTTTGCGATTCCTCATGATAATCGGCATCAAGCAAGTCCGTGATCTTTTTCGCTTTCTGCGGCCCGATCTGCTCGACAGTCTTCAATTCATCAAGCGACGACAAAAAGAGCTTCCTCAGCGTCTTGAATTGCTTGAGCAGAGGTCTTGCAAGCGTCAAGCCAACCCCGGGAAGAGCTGCGGTCACATATTCCATCTGATCCTTGACAGAGAAGTCTCTTTTTGCCCCATGCCAGTCCACCGATCCATGCGAGAGCTCACGTTCGCGCTTAGCCATGACCTGCAAGAGCATCGAGGTCTCTTGAGCGTCTTTTGTACGCAAGACCGGGATGCCAAAACTCACCGTAAGAGCGGCGAGCATGCCCAAGATGGCATTAGGATGCACCTGACGGACGCTATAGATATCCTGCTCACCTTCAATGATGATGATCGGACGCGAAAAACTCCTCTTAAGAGACTTCGCCTGCTCCAATAATCGACCATCGATGATGGACAAGACGAAGTCCTCCACAGTCTTGTATTCCACTGCGACACGCTCTGAGAGGATGAAGTCCGCCGCATTGAGCTGCTCAAGACCGATCTCCACCTGCGCATCGATGAGGTTCTTGATCACTGCTGAGCCTTTCTCGCGATGGTCGGCGATGATCCTCAATTTGTCCTGAGCAAATGAGTTTAAGTTGGCCTGGGCAGGGTCACTGACTTTGTGTTCTTTCTTGCCTAAGTCAAGAGGTATCGATCTCCTTAGCTCCGCCAAAATCCGATGCATCTGCTTCTCTTTGTGGTGAGCGCTCCAGCGGTAGGCCACATCCCGCGTCCCCTTCGTCACCAGCGTGAATACCTTGCCTTCTTCTTGCCTGCCTGTCCTTCCCCTGCGCTGGATTGTCCTGATCGCCGAGGGCACCGGTTCAAAGAACACCACCAC
>DATDXB010000088.1:0-2309 GCA_035289465.1 Candidatus Nanoarchaeia archaeon | reverse complement strand
CCAAGCGCGGGTTCAATTCCCGCCTACGGCTCTTTATTTGCTAAGAAGCCTGGTGAGGTTCGGTCGCCGGTGACGGCACGACGGTCGTTTGCTTCGCAAACGCCCTGCTCGGTCGGCGGAGGCCTGAGGGCCTCCTTGAAGTTCACCTCGCTACGGCGAGCTGAACTCACCCCGAATGGCCAAGCCCCGGCTCGCCGTGCGTCACGGCGACTGACGAAGACGACGGTGACCCCATGGCAGAACTGATGAACGCACGCGGGACAAGGGACTTTGGGCCTGAAGACAAGATCCTGCGCCAAGAACTCTGCGATACACTGCGCGAGATGTTTGAGCTATATGGCTTCTCACCTCTTGAGACACCGATCCTTGAGAGATATGATGTCTTGGCCGCCAAGTATGATGTAGGATCCGAGATCCTCAAGGAAATCTTCAAGCTCTCAGACCAAGGAGACCGTGATCTCTGTTTGAGGTATGATTTCACTGTCCCGCTAGCGCGCTTTGTCGGCATGAATAAAGGCCTCAAGATGCCCTTCAAACGATACGCTATGGGCCCTGTGTTCCGCGACGGACCCCTCAAGATCGGGCGCTATCGCGAGTTCTGGCAATGCGACTGCGATATCGTGGGATCATCAAGCATGGTCGCTGACGCGCAACTGCTTGAGATGTTCCAAACCTTCTTCTCCAAGATAGGGCTCTCCATCCAGATAGAGATCAACAACCGCAAAATCCTTGATGGTATCTTAGAACAATTGAATGTGGCTAAGGATAAACAAACCGACATGGTCCTTGCCATCGACAAACTTAAGAAGATCGGGCTTGATGGCGTCGAGAAGGAGCTGAGGGAGAAGGGTATGCTCAATGAGCAGGTGGATGAATTGTTGCGCATCCTGTCTATTAGAGGGAGCAACCGCGAGAAGCTTGAAGCGCTACGCGTCGTGCTGAAGAATCCTATCGGAGTGGCGGGTATCAATGAGCTTGAAGAGACCATCAGTTATATGAGCGAGCAAAGCAACGTGCTGTTCTCTGTGTCTCTTGCCCGAGGATTAGCATACTATACAGGCAATATCTATGAGGTCTTTCTGCAGGATCAAAGTGTGATGTCTAGTTCACTCGGATCCGGCGGACGCTGGGACAACATGATCGCCAACTTCATCGGCAGTGAACAGAAAGTCCCTGCTGTCGGCATCTCATTTGGACTAGAACCCATCTTGGACGTGCTTCGCAAACTTGAGAAAGTCAAGGGCGGCAAGAGCCTGACACAAGCCTTTGTCGTGCCTATCAAAACGCTTAAGGAGAGCGTCGGCATCACACGCCAATTACGCCTCGCAGGCATCAAGACCGATATCGACTTACTCGGGCGCAATGTCGGCAAGAACCTCGAGTACGCCTCAGCCATGGGAATCCCCTTCTGTGTGATTGTGGGACCTAAGGAGCTTGCGCAGGGAATCGTGACCTTGCGCGATATGAGTTCTGGCGATGAGAAACAACTTTCTATCGATGAAGCGATCCGCTCTCTCTTGCTATGAAACTCCTTTATGAGAAACGGTCTGCCCAGAAGCTCATACAAGTCGTTGAAGAAGATGGACGCAGGTTATTACTCCTTGAAGGGCGCGGAGAGATCCACTCCGAATGGGACCCAAAAAAACCCATGCTCTCCCCTGCGCACGAACACTATTGGAACCTGATGACGTTTTTCACGCTAAGTCATGCCACCGCGAAAGATGTGCTGATCGTCGGGCTTGGGGCAGGGACTTGCGCGCGACAATTGCTCATGTATCGGCCTGAATTGAATATCGATGGAATTGAAATCGATACAGAAGTCACCGATATCGCCAAGCAATTCTTCGGGCTTGACGAGCTCCGCGTGAAGATCCACCATGAGGATGCCATCGCTCACTTGACTGCGTCTAAAAAGAAATACGATGTCATCATCGTCGACGCCTTCATCAAGGGAAACCTCGGAATCCAGTTCACCACGCCAGAGTTTTATGCGCTGGTAAAGAAGCACCTTAGTCGCGGAGGCCTTGTCATCATCAACTACCTCTGTGAAAAAGACTGGCAGCCCAGACTGCGCTCAGCAGTACATGAACACTTCAAGTCCTGCAGGCAAGTCGGCATCCCCACGACATACAACTATGTGGCTATCGTGAGCGATACGGAATTTGACATCAGCTCTGTGCCTGGGCTTGACGACGACATCAAAAGATTAAAGAACTTCATTCTTGAGCATATTGAATCATTGTAGAATCTTGAAATCCATATCAAAAAAGTCAAAATTCTCAAGAGAAGTTTGAATCAGTCATAAAATC
>DATDXB010000087.1:0-2375 GCA_035289465.1 Candidatus Nanoarchaeia archaeon | reverse complement strand
CCTGACATGTGCGCATACTGGGACTGATCCTTCAGATCGACTTGCAGCTAAACAATATTCCGTTCGAGGGATTGATGGAGTCGAACAAAGAGCAAATTTGATCGCCTTATCAGAGTATCATGATGTCGCCCTGCTTCTCGTTGAGGAACCTAATCAGCATTTTGTCCCAGTCTCCATAAGTCAAAGCCCACCTGAACCCAATCAGGCCTACAGACTTGTAGGGATCTTGAGGGAACCTAATGCTAGATTGTCTATAAGGTCTAATCGATTAATCACATTTCTGAGACAAAGACGACGGGCCGAAATTGTCATTAAGAATGATGTGGTACAACTTGATGTGGACCTCTATGAGGGTCAAGGACATCCAGGGGACAGTGGATCATTAATCATCACTCAAAGCGGCCAAATTCAAGGGATATATACTGGGGGACGAAATAACGCTTGTTTCTCTGTTCCTGCTGATACATTAAGAGATATTATTGGTACAGTAATCGCATATACTCGGGCTGAGTAATTCTTCTAGACGTAATTTAGACTCGCTTCTGTTCTTTCACAATCGGCATCATCTCATCGATGAATCCTTGAGCCTTGGCGCGATATTCTTCATATTCTGCTCCCGAGATCTCCTTGATGTCTCGTGTGATGATCTGTTTTGAGAGATTGTAAAACTCTTCAACTGTCTTTGCGTGCTGTTTGTGGATCTTGCCCTTCTTCGCCCACTGCATCATGCTCGCAGAGATGTGCTTTGGAGAGATAGGAGCTTCGCCTTGGCTGATCAAAAGAGCATGTGAGGCGTCAATGACAGCCCAATACAGATCCAAGCAAGCCTGCAGCATGTGCCATTTGGCGCTTGTTATCGCTGAGGGAGCTCTCATGTAGTAGACCCAAACATTCTCTTGGGTGGGTCGTACTCTCCCTTGGTTAAAGAGGGCCTGGACGGGCTCCCAGAGACCCTTGTCTAAGAGCGCCTTGCCATCCCGGAGGATATTGACGATCAACGGGTCACCATTTCGGACGTAGTCCCAGAAGTCAGACACTTTTAGGGTATTGACATGGAATCGTGAAGATAGCTGTTTTGCTGTATTGTAGACGATGATACGATAGGCCTCCACCACTTCAGGATTGAGGATCTTAGTCATATCATTGATGATGATGAGGACGTCGATATCCTTTTCGTAAATCGTCGTGTGCGCTGTCTTCACCGCTGAACCAAAGAGGACCATGCAGTGGAGAAACTCGCCTAATTCCACATCCAGGCGCTTTGCAAAGTCCTGCGCCATCTTGAACTCATAGTCTGAATATTCATGCGATTGATGGCGCTCTTTGAAATCGGTACGTGGATGCATCAAGAAATTATTCGGAAAATGGGTATAAAAAGCTACGCAGTGATCAGATTCCTTACTCTAGTGGGATCTCAGACCACAACTTGAACTCATTTGACGGCGCGTATTCGCCCACCATGAATGTGGGGACATAGGTCCTGCCGAAGTAGCCTCTTTGGATATCACGCCAGGCAGTGGGACCTGTGGTGTAGGGGATCCTTCCGATAGGCGAACCAAAAGCATTCCAGGTCTCTAAGAGGATACGCTGGTGGCCAAATTGCTCTTCTTCGTGACCCTCTGAGACGATGAATCCATTGAAGCCCTTTTTCTTGAACCTCTCCACAGCCTCCACTACAGGGAAGATACCTTGGCCTGGTGGGAGGTGGCCGTGAGCGCCTGATGCACTGTCGACTGCTTGGATAGAGCCCACCACATTCTCAGAGATGAGCTTATCGACCATCTCGAGGTACCACTGCTTGAATCTCTTCTGATGCTCATCTTCAGACTCATCTCCATCTCGTTTGAAATTGCGTAGCCACATCCCCATGTGGGCTGTATCAAAGAGACCCTTGATGTGGCGTTTTGCGCGCTCGTCAGCTTCCTTTGCATTCATACGCCATTCTCCATTGGGATCGGTGAGCTTGGTCTTCATCTCCTCGCGAGAATTCTTGACAAGTTCGATGAACTCCTCAGGATGACCCCCCCATTGGTCAGGCCAACCCAATTCCGGACCTACATAGAGGTCGCGCTTGGCATGAGGATTTGTCTCGGTCTCCTGCATCGCTGCGATACCCATCTCAGCATAGGATTCAAATGTCTTCTTCTTCGCGAATTTCTCAGCAGAGATAACCTCTTCTGCACGCTTTCTTGCCTCAAGAGCCTGGCGAAGGTAACCTGTAGATGACTCTTGAGCACTCTGTAGGTGCTTTTTAGTGTCAAAAATTTGATCGTCGATAATCTCTGTCGGTAATTTCTCGGCTTCAGGAGGCACATAGAGTCCAAGACCCTGGAGATCATCACGCGCCTTGGTCTTGAGTCGTTCTTTTTCTTCAC
>DATDXB010000086.1:0-2778 GCA_035289465.1 Candidatus Nanoarchaeia archaeon | reverse complement strand
CCCTCTTGGGATGTCTTAGTCCACTCAGAACATTATGCTGAAGATTATCTTGGAAGCGTCTATATCTGGTCAAGACAGCAAGGCGACAGGGATATCATAGACATGAGCCCAGGTGAACGCAACGAATTTTTTGATATCGCCCATGATCTCAAAGCAGCGCTAAGCACCCTTTTTTCACCCGACCGATTCAATTATCTCAATCTTCAGAATGTAGCCCATCATTTGCACGTCCATCTCATTCCTCGCTATCGAGGTCCACGTCAATTCGATGGTAAGACTTTTGTGGACAAGGAATGGGGTGCGCCCCCCGTTTCGCGAAGACCCCATCTGCCTCTAGAAACACTTTTGACCTTACGCGATGCAATCTCTCATCAATTGCCCAAGTAAACCGTATCCTTAAATCAGCTGCTTTCCCGTATCTAATTCATAGATGTGAATGACATTGACTGGGCAGCCTTCTGCGGCCTCCATATTGGCCTGGAGGTCCTTCTCATCGATGATGAGCTCCTGATCACCATTATCCAAATTCTTAGGCTCTTTGGCCTTGATGATATTGGCCCTACCGTCATTTGCCTCATTCAAGGTCCAGAACTCAGGAGCCACTGCCATACAGGGTCCAGCACCTATGCATTCATTGCGCTTATAGACAATACGATACTGTTTTCCCATTATATCCTGCGAGATTTACGCCCCGCTTTTATCCTTTTCGGCTTTGCAGGCCGAATCTTCAATGGAGCGTCCTGGACATAGTCGACGCCTAATCTGAGAGCAGTATAGGCTCGTTCGAGCTCCCTGCCTAAGTATGCCGCATGATCCATGCGGGTGATATACTTGTTTGGGAGCTTATTGAGAAAAGTCTGATAGATTTCCAAAGGATGCTTGCCTATGACTGCAATTGTCACCTGATTGGGCTTAGAGCACCAACCAATCTCGATTTGCTTGGTTGACGGATGAGTACGGATAAGGAGATAGCCCGCAGGGTCAAGGACGAACTCTGTTTTGTCATCATATGACGCTTTGACGGTCTTAAACCCTTGCAACTTGACGACCTTGCCGATGGTAAGGCCTAGCCTCTTGAAAAGGGTTAAACGCTTGGCCCTCTGCTTAGGGGTTTCTCTACGCATGATGGACTCGCCTTGAGTGAAGGTTAAAAAGCTTATGCACGGCGGGGCTCCGGTGAAAAAGTCTGGTTAAAATAGCCTTCAAGTTGTGAAGGACTATCCGCGCAGCAACTTCTGAGTGCTGCGCGCGGAAGTTGACGCTTCGGACGAAGTCTCCGAAGCGTCGTTTAATGCTGGAATTGTTATATTCTGATGCGTTTCGGTTCCAGTACTGACCGTAGTCAAAGTAGTCTCTCATCTCTTTTCGATATTGTCCTCGTCGACAATTCTTGCGAACTGCAATGATGCTAAAGAGGCCTTGATCTCGAAATATTGCGTGAACTGGATTGGAGTCATATCCTTTGTCAAGACAGTTTATGTCCGCAAGCACTTCTGCTTTCTCAAGCAAATAGGGGACATCCTTAGTGTCTCCTCTCCATTTCGACCGTAGGCGAAAGGAGAGAATACGACGTTTAGATACATACATGCTGAGCTTTAATGGTCTTTTTATGGGCTTATCTCGGTCGATGCGCTTAATGTAGTGCTCACTGGCATTTGTTCTGCTAAGGCCAGTGCTATCAATTGAGCCATACTCGGCAGGTTCAAGACCTGCCGATAGTGCAACGAACTTGTTCTTGAGCCAAAAAGGAAGGCGTTTAACGAACTTAATGAGCGTAGAACGATCAGGAACCTCATCAAGATAGAACTCGGCAAAATCGTCAATAAAATCTTGCCAAGAACACTTCAACTTCTCCTTCAAAAGCCACGCCTTACAATGTTGCCAAGACGTGTACGTCTTGGGACCAAAACGGTGCAAATAGACAGGCGCACGCGCCTGCCGAATCACACCGTTAATCTTTTGTAGTAAGCTCTTCTTATCCTTCATGTGGGGGTCAACTCCCCACCCCGTTCCGCCGTTAACGCAGCGGAACGGGTTATATATTCCTTATGAGACTTTCACCAGAGCCTTTTCTTGGGTGGGAAACCTTATTAACATGAATCAAACGGCGCATTCTTATGAAGACTCTTGACATCTGCTCTGTCGGCAATGCCCTTATGGACATCCTTGTCCAAGTCGATGAAGTCCTTCTTGGCAGACTTGGATTCTCAAAAGGCACGATGAACCTCATTGATGAAATCACTCTGAAGAGAATCCACGCGGCACTCAAAAACAAATCCACCACCAATGTCCCTGCAGGCGCGTGCGTCAATACCGTCGTAGGGATGGCATCGCTTGGCGGCAGCTCCGCGTTCACAGGACATTTGGGCAATGATGATCATTCCCTTCATTTCGAACGTGATCTCTCCTTTGAAGGGGTCAAAGCCCACCTGCACAAATCCTCATCTGCAACTACGGGTCAAGTATATTGCCTGATCACACCTGACGGCGAACGCACGATGGCGACCTATCTCGGTGCGTCCATCGGGCTTGATAAGAATCATGTCAACGCCGACCTTGTCAAAACAAGCAAGATCCTCTATCTCACAGGCTATGAACTTGAATCAGGGACAATCAGGGAAGCCGCCCTTCACGCCATTAGGGTCTGTTAAATAATAACTTTCGCAAAGTATATTAAGGAGTAATTCTTGGGGATTTACTGTGAAAGTTGAGAAAGTTATTCGGGAGAAGTATTTGCTCATGAATCCTACTCTCAATGAGCAGTCGCGTCGTCGATGG
>DATDXB010000085.1:0-7909 GCA_035289465.1 Candidatus Nanoarchaeia archaeon | reverse complement strand
AAAAATTAAAGAAGGGATACAAAACAATCAATGGACTTAAAGCGATCGCTAACACGGTCACGGTAAGAATAAACTATGACTGGCAGGAGAAGTTACATTGCAAGTTTGACTTTTCATCCGCACTAGACCTACTTTTTAGGCGCGCTCAAAGCAAAATTCCAAGGAATGAACTAGATCCTCCCGCACCTTTCTCCACACTCGTATATTCCAAACCCTAATAAATAAGTACATCAGTGAAAAATCTACAAGGTGGTAGGGACTGCATATCGAAGGCCGGGAGTCCAAGAAAGACCCCTGGAATGACGCGAGTTATTCAGA
This sequence comes from Candidatus Nanoarchaeia archaeon, assembly GCA_035289465.1. Lineage (GTDB taxonomy): Archaea > Nanobdellota > Nanobdellia > Woesearchaeales > JAGWAF01 > DATDXB01. Next base: position 7,591 of record DATDXB010000085.1, on the reverse strand, counting down.
CAAACCCTGCGCTTGATGGTCTCATCAAATATGTCGCCGATGATGTTGGCGTTTAAAGTGCGCAAGTCCAGCAATTCCTTGCCATTGAGATTAAGAGAATCAGAAACTGCGTACTTTACCGGATCTTGGCTGATTGTGACTTGACCCGTATATGAAATCTGAGAGAGGGCAAGCTATAAATAGTTTGCCACTGTGACTACCATAAGAGCGTTGACTATGCAGCTTCCCCGCACGCACCGATTGGAATTTCTTGTGCCGCCACGAGCGCGCACTGCGCCCAAGGCAAGACTTCCAGAACCATCGACATCACCCCCACGCCCCCTTGATTATCATCGGTTCTCTGTCCCTGATTATGACAGGTTCTTGCAACTCTGGCGAGAGGCATCCCAACGACTGGCCTCAGGACAACGCGAAGCATTTTGCAAAGCATATCGCGCCCATCGACAAAGCAGAGAGATCTATAAAGACGGTCTTGATATCCACCAACGACTTGAAACCGAGGCAAACCAGCTTCCTGAAGAGGACGCTAAGACCCTGAGATCCATCGTGATATCGCTTTTGCCTCCTGCTCGAGGCAACCCTAACGGGACCATGCACCACTCAACTTATGACGCCCTATTACGCGTGTTACAAGTACCAAGCGAAGATATTAAACTGAAGGTTAAAGCGCCGGATGATATCACCAGGTATGTCAATAACCCCAGGATCATTGGTACTGCCCTCTCCGCCCCAGGAGACCGCGTGAGGTACTCTTTTTGGCGGCAGACCAGCAACAATCAAGATTCCAGCCCCCTTGGGAGAAGAGAAGAAACCGCAATTGTCGAGCCACAAAAGAAGAACTGGGCTGATAAAACCCAAGCAACGATGTTCACTCTCGTTGACATCGCCGACACCTATCATATCGACGACCCTCTCTTGTTACGCCTTGCGCGCTATATGCAAGATGAAGAGAAACCTCTTGCAGAGTCGAGGTTTTGGGTCACCCTCTTTCAATATGTCCACAAGAGATTAGTCCCTGTTTTCAGACATTATGAACGCGAGATCGCCCGCAATATGTCATCTGGATCCTATTCTCCCATGGAAGGGGGAAGACTTGCATACCAGGCTGTTGTCCTGACTGGAACTCTTGATCGTCTCAGTGAAAAATGCGACAATAAAAGCCTCGATGAACACTCACGACGCAATTTCCTTCTGGACATACAAGAATCCCAGAGGTTAGTCGATGGACTCACAGGAACCCTTAAGATCAAGATTACAGCGCAACCTTCTTCGCCTTATCAGAAATAATCGCGGAATTACCCGTAGGATCCTCGATGATGATCTTTAATGTCTCCTGACCGTGGACCACCTTCAAGAGCTTCTTGAGCATGTTCTTCGCCTTGGTCTTGTCCCCGTCGTCTTCGGCATCATCTCTTGCGATCTCGATTGCGCGCTTCACCCTATTGAGCAAACCCTCGATGTTGGTGACGTATCCATTTGCCGCCTCGCCAGATTCTATAGTCATCATAAATGGGATCTTCACCGTCGCCGTCGCGCTCTTGACCACGCGCACACTCATATCCTCCACTGTTGAGACCTCAAAAGTATACCTGCATGGCTCTTTTTGGTCCACGCATTCCACATCAGCCTTATGATACTTGCATGATGTGCACGTCATCGAGAAGAGAAAGACCTTGCCAAAAAAAGGGATGTCCCTCTCTGATTCTGTCAAAGAGAGTGTGCTATTATCGCAAAAAGGACAGGGTTGTCCTGCAAGGATGTTGGGCTTAGGAAACTCTTCCATGCGTGACCATGAGAGTGAGCGCTTTATAAAATTTGTCACGGCGCAAGAATCAGGCCTCATTTAGCGACGATAAAACAGAGAACACGATGCCTGCATCCCATAATCACAATCTTTAAATATCTCTAGCACCATACTCCTGTTCGAGGCGTTTCACTGCGTATTCTCTCATAGTTATAGAGAAATGCGCAATTCGTATATAGTTAAGGCGCATTTCTCTATCGGAGAATCGCACCCCATCAAAAAATACGATCGTGCAATTCTCCATATCGTCAGGATAACAGACCTATGGAAACCCCAACGGCTCAATCCGAAATCCAGCTCAAAGTAGCTGAGGCCATCCAAGACGATGTCAACAAGGGCATCGTTCGAATCGACTCCAACTTCATGCGCGAAGCAGGAGTCAGGCCAGGGGATATCGTCGAATTGTCCGGACAGCGCAAGACTGTGGCCATTGTGGATCGCGCCTATCCTGGCGACATCGGACTCAACATCATCCGCATGGACGGTCTGATCAGGCATAATGCCAAGACCGCCATCGGCGACCACATCGTCGTGCGCAAAGCCGATGTCCAAGAAGCAAAGAAAGTCGAGATCTCCCCTGCGCGCGCAGGCCTTGTGATCAAGGCATCACCTACACTGTTTAAACAAGGATTACTTGGAAGAGCCGTCGTGAAAGGAGACGTGGTGTCTCTTGGCGGCACACGCCGAAGAAGAAGCGCGATGTCTTCATCACCCTTTTTTGACGAAGTCTTCTCCATGATCGATGAGAACCTCATGAACTTTGGCTTTGGCGACTTGAAATTCATCGTCGCATCTGCTGCGCCCAAACAAGCAGTCATCATCACTGAAAAGACAGAGGTCGTGTTCAATCCTGAAGCTGTTGAAGTGCGCGACGAAGAGAAGACCCCTGAAGTCATGTACGAAGACATCGGCGGCCTGTCTGACGAGATCAAAAAAATCCGGGAGATGGTCGAGTTGCCACTGAAGCATCCAGAGATATTTGAACGATTGGGGATCGAGCCACCCAAGGGCGTGTTGTTGCATGGCCCACCTGGAACAGGAAAGACCCTTCTTGCCAAGGCAGTCGCTAACGAGACGAATTCGCATTTTATTTGCATCAACGGGCCTGAAGTTATGTGCGTCGATGGTAATACTCCTATCTTTCTCAATCCGCGAGGCCATACCCCTATTAAGAGCATATTCGATTCTGCAGAAGGAAAGCGAAAGATGATCAGAGGCACCGAGGTCATTGAGCTCAAGGAACCTCTCAAAACGTATGGTCTTGATGTAGAAAGAAACGCCATCGCCCCAGCCCACATTACCCATGTCGCCCGCCTTCGCGGCCCTGCAATAAAAATCGCACTAAGCGATGGCAACGAAGTCATCGGATCCTTTAATCAACCATTTCTCACTTACCACAACGGAAAACTGATTTGGAAGAGGTTAGAGGACCTTGAGCCAGGGGACTTTGTCGCGCGTATCGGACAGATTCATCTGCCTCAGAAACCATATATCATCCCTATACATACCCTTGAAGGTCTTGTCTCACGAAATGGCAAATGGAGCCTCACATCGCGAAATCTCGATCGAAGCACGTACATCAAACTCCCTACAGCGACCTCCCCCGAACTTATGGAGCTCTTGGGACTTCTCTGGTCCGACGGCCACGTAAACAAGAGGAGTGATGGGATTGTTTTTGCAAATAACAACCCTCGATTGAGAAGATTGTTTGTCTCTCTTGTCAGAAAACTCTTTGGCATCATCAAGACCAAGACATACCCTGACGGCCGCGTAGCTGTATATTCGACTCTTCTTGTCCGTTATCTCGGATTTCTTGGACTCTCTCCCGGACCAAAGAGCCAGCAAGTTCCCGCATTTCTGTACCAAGTCCCTCAAGAGCAGGTATCTGCCTTTGTGAGGGGCTATTTCGACGGCGATGGAACAGTCTCCCTGCAACGAGTACGATCCAAGAAGAGGGTGTTTGATTACCCTACTCCAATCCTTTACGCCAAGAACAGGAGTTTTCTTATCCAGCTCCAAGCCTTGATGAATGCAAAACTGAACATATCCACCACATTGCGAAAACATCCGACTCCAAAGGGGCTAATGCACGCCCTTGTTGTCCGAGGCAATTCAGGACGACAAGCATTTGCACAAAGAATATGCAGCAGAACAAAACAGGCGGCGCTCAACATGATCTCAAAAGCCACAAAACACAAAGAATATGCAAACATCCCCACCCCTAAACTATTGATAAAGACCCTTCGTGCCAAAGTCCCGTATAAGGCCTACCGAAATAATGATTACTATGTCTATGAAAAAGGAAGGTTTACCAAACACAGTCTCAACAAGCTCTACCATATTGCCCTTTCTGAAGGATGCACCACACCAGAGATAGAGGCAGAATTTGAGCTACTCACTAGGAAGGATCTTGCATGGGAACATATCACCTCCAAACAACAGCTCCCCACCCAGGATTTGTTTGACCTCACCGTCGACAATGACAACTTCACCGTTGGCAATCTGTTACTACTCCATAATAGCAAATATTATGGCCAAAGCGAAGAGAACATCCGGAAGAAATTCGAAGATGCCGAGAAGAATGCCCCTTCTATTATATTTATCGACGAGATCGATGCGATCGCAACCAAACGCGAAGAGACGCGCGGTGAGGTTGAACGGCGCGTTGTCGCGCAATTGCTTGCACTCATGGATGGATTGAAAGCACGCGGACGCGTTGTCGTGATCGCGGCGACCAATGTACCCAATATCTTAGATCCTGCTTTACGACGCCCAGGACGCTTTGACCGCGAAATCGAAATCGGCGTGCCACGCTATGAAGGCAGATTGAATATCTTGAAAATCCATACGCGCAATATGCCCCTTGCCGACAATGTCAACCTTGAGCAAATCGCATCAATCACCCACGGATTTGTCGGAGCTGATCTTGCCTCACTTGCCAAAGAAGCAGCCATGGTCTTGCTCAGACGCATGCTCCCTGATCTGAAGTATGACAGCGAGGAAGCTATCCCTTCGCAGATCCTGGAGAAACTCATCATCACCAAAGACGACTTCAAGGACGCGCTCAAGTATGTCCGTCCCTCTGCGATGAGGGAAGTGCTTGTCGAAGTGCCCAATGTCAACTGGGAACATGTCGGCGGATTGATGAACGTCAAACAAGAATTACGCGAGGCTGTGGAATGGCCTTTGAAGCATCCTGAAGCGTTCAAACGACTTGGCGTGAAACCACCCAAGGGCATCTTGATGTATGGTCCTCCTGGAACAGGAAAGACCATGCTCGCAAAAGCTGTGGCCACAGAAAGCCAATCCAACTTCATCCTCGTGAACGGACCCTCATTATTGTCTAAGTGGGTCGGTGAAAGCGAAAAAGCAGTGCGCAAGATCTTTGAGAAAGCACGACAGACCGCGCCCACCATCATCTTCTTTGATGAGATGGATTCACTTGCACCTCATCGCGGGTCGTCTGGCGATTCCCACGTCATGGAACGCGTCGTGAACCAATTATTGTCTGAGATCGACGGGCTTGAAGCGTTGCATGATGTCGTCATCATTGGCGCTACCAATAGGCCCGATATCATGGATACTGCATTGCTTAGACCTGGTCGCTTTGATCGCATCATCTTGGTCCCCCCTCCCGATCTTGAGGCGCGCAAGCAAATCTTTTCAGTACATACACGTGGGATGCCGCTTGCTGAAGATGTCGACATCAATGTGCTTGCTGAACGCGCTGAAGGATATGTCGGAGCGGATATCGAAGCTGTGTGTCGTGAGGCTGCTATCTTGGCACTGCGCAAGGACATCAAGGCAGGACAGATCACGCTCTCTGATTGTGACGAGGCCCTGGCTAAAGTAGGACCTTCTGTCAGCGCTGAGATCGAGAAGTCCTACGCAGAATTGCTGGGACAGTTCAAACAAGCACGCGCTAAGGAAATGAAGAAGAACACGCCGAGCTATTTTGGGTAAATTGAGCAGTTCTATCGATTTGTTGTAGAAGACAAGGGGATCTATGAGATCGTCGATCGCGACTGTCCCAGAGATGATATTCGACGAGAGAACAAACCCGACGGGTCCTGGCTCAAGAAGGCAGGACCTCAATATCCTGGAGCAATCTCTTTCTGGACCAAGAAAGGACTCGATAAGTATGTGTCTTCGGGATTGTTGAAGTGGCATGCCTCTGTGGTGAAAGGCGAAGTCAGTGTCCTTGTGATCAAGCGACCGCTATCAATACTATAGAGAACTTTGAAAAACCATTTAAAAGACTCAAAGTTCTCGAAGAACCGCTTTGAATACTCCCTGAAAACAGGGGTTATTCAAAGCTCTCTATACGAAGATGAAGACCCGATCATCTGCGATCCTGGTGCAGTGAAAACCGTATCCCCCGTGGACCTCCCCTCGTTTCTGAGTCAATATTCAGAAGGAACACCGGAAATAAACAGTATTTTCCGAAAGATTTCCGTGAAAAGCCCTATTTCTTGAAAAAACAAGTCATAATTCCGAAAATATTTCGACAAGATGCCGCGAATATACGGAATTGGGTAATCAAGACCTATTAGCCAGGTCCCTTATAGCTTCGATATGTATCAGCTACTCTATACTGACTGGTATGATGAATCTTTCGAACGACTTTCTCAAGCTCACAAAGAACGCATCGATCGCATTGAAGAAAAATTACGTTCTGACCCCTATTCCGGGAGACCCTGGAGTGCACCCCTTCTTCCGCGAAAAGAAACTTAACGGTCTTCGTATGCTCTTCTTAATCTACGAAGAATTGAAGAGCATATATCTTATCAATATCACAGATAAGAAGCATCAACAAGCAGATATCGAGATGATCAAAGATAATTTAGACAGATTCAAAGAAGAAATCATACACTTAACAAGATGAAATTAATAACGTGGTTTCTTTTTTTCCGTCACACGCCCTTGCAAGACGTCTTGCAACCCTCGTTCAATCTCTTCAACGAAAGTCATATCTCCTCGGGCCTTAGTTTGTGGTTTTTGAATGGAAACTGATTGTGGCATGGAGATACCTTGGGCAGGGAGGTTTATATAGATTTGCCTGGTTTTATTGAAAATTCTTCACACAAGCTGAGCGCTCAACCATTCCACATAGTTCTTGTTAAACTCGATAGGGATCTTCCCTACACATGGTGTAGAATACGAATGAATCTTCTCAATCTCAGATTTAACTTGGTCAAATTTGGCCTCAGAGGTCTTGCACATCAGAACGGACTCTGACTCTTCTTGCACCTTACTTTCCCAACGATAGATGCTGGTCACACCATCAAAAATATTGGCACAAGCAATCAGTCTCTTTGAAAGAAGATGATGTGAGATTTTCTTTGCTTCATCCTTGGACGAGGCTGTCACGTAAATGAGTATGAACGACATGGCGTATTCTTTTCCTCCACTTTTCGCTGAGGCTCAAAGTGGACGTGTTCGGATTGCTATGCAATCCTCCACATCCATTCCTCACTTCGTTCGGAATGGACGTCATCAGAATCTGAGGATTCTTCGACCTCCATCGCTTCGCGATGGACGTATCGGGATTTGAACCCGAGGCCTCACCGTTGCGAACGGTGCGCTCTACCGCTGAGCTATACGCCCGTAGCGTCGATGGAACAATGGGGCATATTTAAGCTATACGGTAGAAGGGGGTGTGGGACAGAAATAGTTAATCGTTGAGTATGATTATGTAGGCTCGGCGGCCTATGTCTTTTTTTTGTGCGTCGATTTTGGCTCCGTTGCCGTATGGCGTGACTTTTTTCTCGTAGATTTCTAGGACAT
>DATDXB010000084.1:0-2212 GCA_035289465.1 Candidatus Nanoarchaeia archaeon | reverse complement strand
ACCAGAAGCATTATTTCTAAATCCTGCACGAACAATGTGCTTCGTCCCCTTACAAAACAGACAAGTTACCACCATGATCCATCACCATCCCTCTTAAAGAAAAATCACCTATATTAATCTGCCGATAAGTTAACAGTATCCAGACGCCTTACCGGGCCTTATCGACCAGGATAAGGATCTCTTCTAGGAGCTTAAGGGTCTTTTTGCCAGGGTCATGGATGGGATTATACTCCATGATATCCATCGAGAGTATCTTATGTCTGAGCGCCTCGGCCACCAAGGCCTTGAGCTCCTTTGGAGTGATGCCGCCTGATGAAGGGGTTGATGTGCCCCGTACCCACTTCTTATCCACCACATCTATGTCAATGGAGAGATGAAAGCCCTCCCGTGTCTTTGCGGTAATGGCAACTGCTCGCTTCATCAGTTGTGATGGACCCATCTTGCGCACGGTCGATGGGGAGAAGAGCGTGATATTTGACTTCGCCAATTCGCGCTTCTCCTCAAGATCGAGATCCCTTGTACCAATTAATACAATATTCTTCTGAGGAATAAGGGGACGATTTTGGTGAAGCAGACTGGAGTGAAGTTTGCCCACAATGCCGCTGAGCACCATCCCATGCACGTTACCTGATGGCGTTGTCTTTGGAGTATTGAAGTCGCCATGGGCATCCAAGTAGATGAGGCCCATGCGACTCTTCTGGGCCAGCTTTCTCACCACGCAATACGTGACCGAATGATCTCCGCCGATGATGACAGGGAAAACGTGAGGTGAGAGGGATCTTGCGCAAAAATCATCACAGACTTTTCCGATCGCCTTGAGATGTTTTGCCCGAGCGCTGCCTCGTGGCGCGGTTTTTGGAGCGTCAATTGATCCTAGATCTATCGCGTGACCTAATTTGGGAAGAACCTGATTGATAATCACCGACGGAGCCTTGGCTGTGCCCTTTCGATTCGCCCCTAATTCCGAAGGAACGCCAATGAGACCCAAGGGACGGTCCATAGTCACCTCGACGCACGATCAAGAATGTCAATGGCAAGATCAATCTCTCTCTTAGTGACATTGAGCGGAGGGATGAGACGGATCGAGCGATAACCCGCAGGAGCAATGACTAAACCTTTTGAATGCGCTTTCTTGATGATAGAAGATCTGCGCTCATGAGTATCCACATCAATTGCCCCCATCAAACCCAGAGCCCTGCCCCTTGAGAGATGCCGGTCCTCTAATCCCTTGAGCTTTTGCGCGAGATAACGACCCATCTTTTGGGCATTGTCGAGCAAGTTTCTTTGCTGGATCATCTCAATGGTCTTGTATCCCACCGCTGTCGCCATCGCATTGCCCTCACACCAAGTGCCTGCGATCTTGCCCTCTTCATCAGGGAACATGTCTCTTCTGCCGATAGTGGCCGCGACACGGAGCGCTTTGCCTGCGGTGATGACATCGGGTTTGACCCCATAATGCTCAGCAGCCCACCATTTGCCTGTGCGACCCAGACCTGATTGGATCTCATCAAAAATGACAGGAATCTTTGCATCTTTTGCAGTCGCGACCATCTCGCGGATGAAGGACCTGTTGGCTATACGATAACCGCCCTCTCCTTGCACTGGTTCGATGATGATGAACGCGACCTCGTTGGGATCGATCATGCCGATGCCGTCACCGATACGCCCTTCCAAGGCACTATGTCTTTTACCGTCCACACCAATGACAGACCAGCCGCATCTGCAATCAGATCCGCAATCGCAGAATGGGAGAGATTCCGCATAGGGCAGATGCGGGAAACCGGTCCTGTGGACTTTCTTTGATCTGGTGAGGGTCAAGGCTCCGATGGTCCTACCATGGAAGGCGTGATCAAAAGAGAAGAAATGTTTGGTCTTCCCATTTTTGAGAAAGCAGATCTTCATCGCGTTCTCGACAGCCTCTGCACCGGAATTACTGAAGTAGGAACAATCCATGCCCAATTGACGAGAGATCTTCGCGATCTTTTCATGTAAGTCTGCGGGAGTGGGAATGCTGGATTTTCCAGGACGCTTGCCTGCCGCGCAGATAAAATCCGTGCCGGCATAACGATCCGGATCTTCTATGGGCAATGAGCGGATGAACTCAATCATCTCCGGATCATTGTAACCAAAGGGAGCTGATGCGACTTGGCTGACAAAATCCAGGAGGACGTTACCGTCGACATCGGTGAAGAAGGGGCCTGATGCTGGAGCA
>DATDXB010000083.1:0-5425 GCA_035289465.1 Candidatus Nanoarchaeia archaeon | reverse complement strand
TGGGCGTCATCCTTCTTATCCTCATGACCTGATCTGTAGGCTTGGCCTGGCTGGCCCTCATAGGCCTCGCTTTTGGGATTGTAGGCATTCGCCGGTGAGGGCCTCTCTCCCGGACGTTGATATGCATTGTTGGGAGGGGGTTGCCCTCCTTGAGCTGGCTGATAGTCCTTCTTTTGAGCATTGTCGCGCGACTGGTACTTGGGCAGGAGTTCCTCGAGCTTGGGGGTCTTTGCCGTGTCCTGTTTGATGATCGTGTCCTCGACGAGGGCTGATAAGGTGGGTTGTTGTTCTGAAGGAGGCGCTCCTGTACTTGCTTTCTCTTGATCTCTTTTCTCTTCCTTCTTCTCTTGCGCCTTGGGCTCCTCTTTCTTTGGCTTTTGTCTGGCTTGTTCGACCGCCTTCTTGATGGTCTCCTTGCTCAGCTGTTTGTCGACGGTAGCCATAGTGGACGATAGTCATCCTGAGATTAAAAACCTGCGTGCTCCCTAAGCCGCTGTTTGATCCTTGAGACGACAGCCTGAACCTTCTTTTGGTAGACATCGTATGCATGACCGTCTATGGACGTGATTTGCTTGTGCATAATCGATTTGTAGAGATCTACAATCTCCTCGATGACTCTGCAATCAGCATCTGCAAGGGTCCCTCTTGGGACTATAGTGTTTCGGATGAGCTGAGCCACTTCTCGTGGTGACGGGGGAAGGACGCCGTGCTGCATCAAGATCGCATGCGCAGCGTCAATAATCGCCCAGTAGAGATCGACACAAGCCGCAAGCACATGATCTTTGCTGTTTCTCATCGTCAACTGTGTCCTTGCGAAATAGACTCCCATCGCCTCATACGTGGGTTTGATCCTCCCTTCATGAAGCAAGAGCTGCATCGGCGTGACAAATCCCTTGTCATGCAGAACGATGCTATTTCTTAAGAGCTCAATTGATTCGGATCTCAGCGATTGAACGCCTTCATAGAACCGCGAAAGCCTCACACTCTTGATCTTGAGTCTTGGGCTGATCTGAGAGATGATGATCTGGCCTGCTGAGACATATTCATCAATCTTCTCTTTTGTCAACTCTTTAGATACGTCATCTAAAATGACGATGATACTCAACGGCGCGTCCTGGTCTGCATGATGGTATCCGATGTGCTGGGGTTGCGACAGCACGATCGCCTTGACCAAAGCCCCATAGCGTTGTCTGAGACGCTCCGAGAGCCTCTTGGCTAGCCCCAAGGCTTCCTTAGGGTGCCTGGACTCCTGCCTTCGTTCCTCGATAGGCGTCTGCATCAGTTCTAAATCCTGCATGTTCGTGTTTTTAAATGATTAGTCTCGTCTTTGAGTAGTGATATTGTCATACTCTAGTCTATAGGGATTGAGGATTTATAGGGATTTATCGCCTCAGCAGATTTGAAGTGGGACTCTTGCGCCATAATTTCTTCACTACCGTAACCTTTAAATATGAACCTTTGTTCTTGACCCTCATTTGGAGGGGTAGAATCCTATGGAACAAGCAAGACCATTAGACATGCTCAATGCGGCGCGACACAAGAGTGTCATCGTCGAGCTTAAGAACAATAAGCAATTTGTCGGCAAGATCAAGGCATTTGACATCCATATCAATGTCGTGCTTGAGGACGCTGAAGAACGCGTTGAAGGCAAGACCAGCCGCAAGCTAGGTAACGTCTTTATCCGCGGCGATACGATCATCATGATCTCAAGCGCATAAGTTTGATTTCATAACAGGTACAACATGTCCAAGGGAACATCCGCACACGGAGAACACGGCAAGGGAAAGAGCCATGTACCTTGCAGACGATGCGGGTACCCCAGTTTCCACATCCGTCACAAGATGTGCGCAAAGTGCGGGTACGGACGGACCACAACCATCCGTCGCTTCGCTTGGGCTAAGAAAGGCAGTTTGATGAGACGTATGCAGCACTGATGCGAAGCACGCTTTGTTCTGTTGTTCTTGCCCTTTCTGGATGCGCTACTTGCCCTAGTCCTGAGGCTCCTTCGCTGCCACGGGCCCCTCCACAAGAAGCGCGCCTCAACGAGCCACGCTATACTGAATCCTTGAAATCACTCGTTTTGCTTGAGGATCTCTATTTCCACGCACAGCGAGTCCACTACCTCTTAGAGAATAGCACAGGCTATGGTTCTATAGATCTTGTCCAAGGCTGTGAGGATCTATCTGCTTGGGGTAAACGGCTCTCACGACGCATCGCTTTGCGCCTTGAAAAATCCAGAGTGGAAGACACTTCATGGAGAATCCCCCTCGATTGCTCAACGACATCGAAACCCAAGCACAAGAATCTGTCCGTGGTTCATTCTCTGGGGGTCCCGTCAATTTGACACCTCTACTGCAACGGATTGCGACCTACGCTTTCAAATATAATGAAGCAGACCCTGATACTCAGTGGCTTGTGTACCAAGATCCCATGCTATCCCCGCTTCTTGTCGAATCCGGACTCTGGAGCGAGTACTAGATTATATCCCCAAGCTTTAAGAGAGAACTCTTTTCCCTCTTGAGAATGAGACGATTTCACCTTTCTGCATTGATTGGATTTGCCGGATGCGTTTCAGTCCCTGCTGAACCGCAGACTACACCTACACCATGTCAAATCCCCCAAGTCGCGCAAGAACAACCCATCGTCATCACTTCAGGCATCACTCTCATCCGTAGCATGCAGGAATCGCCTGCCTCCTGGGCTGCGTTACAAGATCTCTACTCTCAATTGCGTAGTTTTGAAGCCGCTTATCGCGCCGCATGCAGTGCGCCTGAATTGTGCGGGCGTATCGACCCTCGGGCACAGCGGCAATATGAGGATCTGACAGAACTTAGAGATGTTGTCCATCACCGCCTCTTGCGTGTATGGATCGCTCACCCAGAAGGCAGTGATCGTGTCGACACGCGCGTCACGCTTGAATGGGAAGCCGCAGCACAACGACGCTACCCCTTCACGATCAGTCCACGTCTCGCCGATGATCTCAGATCAGCACGCGGACATGCTTTCGAAGTTCTTGGCGATTACTATAGCTTACGAGAACAAGCAGGGCTTGAAACCGTTGTGTTGGGCTCTCGCTGAAGGGATTTCATAATTTCTTTTTGAGCAGAATTCAATCCTCCACTTCGACTTCAACAACATCCCCATCCTTGAGCTTGTGCTCATCACGGAGCCTAACATCACTTGCAAGTTCTATGATGTTCTTAGAATGATGACCAGTACCTGCTTCATTGGCATCTGTCCGAAGGATGAATGCTTTTCTGCCAAAAATCTTACAGGGGACGATGTTGACTGAAACTGTTCCCCCATACTCTTCTTTTTCCAATCGGATCCTCTTTTTTGGAAGGTCGTAAGGTTTGTCAAGTCTGATATTGAGAGTCCCAGGATAGAGCAGCAATCCGGTCTTCTTGAAATAATAGTCCTTCAGCTTCTCAATCCACTGGGCAAAGTCACCTCTACCGCTAGATACGTGGCCTTTTAGTATCATGATTTGATGCGGCCGACAGGATGAACTACGCCAACCTGAGGGTTGTCTAGTTCAAATCCAGTCATGTGTTGATATATCTTTCTTCGTTGCGTTGTCTTATGCGGCCGACAGGATTTGAACCTGTGAAGGCACTAAGCCACTGCGTCCTAAGCGCAGCCCATTTGACCACTCTGGCACGGCCGCTCGTTTCACTCGCTTCCGTGCCAGGCCTCGAGGGGACCTCTCGGCTCTTGCACGGCCGCATACGCTGATTATTCATCAGGTTGTTTAAAAGGTTAATTGAGAAGAAAGAAACGGCCGGGCGGGGACGTTCAATCCTCCGATATCCGAAAGATATTTGAAATGCCAAACACTGTTTGGCAGATAAGAAACCCGAGGTTTCTTAAACCCCGAGGTCCCAGTGGGACACGAGATGCTCAATCTCGCGGTATACCAGGTTAACCGACCCGGCCGTTTTTGCGCCTCACGGCGCATTATTTCTTTTCTTATCAACCTTCAAATGTCTTTGCCGACTTTATCCGGAAATCTTTCAGAGAAACCATTGGGTTTTTCGGTCCAATCGAAAAATCTGGGCTAATCAGAGTGATTTTTGAAATAATTTCGATCTTGATGAAAGAGTTCTATCCCTTGTGAGTTCTATCCTCTGGGAACCCTTCGTGAACCTTTTTAAACCACCTAGGTTTGTCGAGCATATGGGTAAATCGCGTAAGAAGAAGGATAGAACTCCTACGCCTACATCGTCCATAAGATGCGAAGAACATCCTCGCTCTTACAGAAATCACATAGCTCTTGGTCTAGCGTTAGCTAGTTGTGCGTTTTTTGTGTATAGAATCCCCACTTCACCTTCCGAGGTACGAGATCGAAGAGAGGTATCTGCGACAAAGACACTTACCGATCTCGTTATAACTCGGCCTGAAACCCCTATCAGTTCTTCTACTGCTGTTACCCTTACGCCTGAACAAGAACAACGGATCTACGTTGCACTCAGAAATCAATATGACCTCCCATCAACAATTTCCTTTACCCCTGTTCTCTCAGAAGTTTGCGATGTCGCTTATTTTGCACCGAATGAACCTGCGATGAGGGAATATCTTCGAAGACAGCAAGAACTCACAGCCTGGGTTCAATCTTATTTTAGGTTATCCCACCCCTTTGAACTTCATCTTGCTCATGCACCTCAACAAATCGTTCCATGCCCCGCAGATCGATTCGTCGCCTACATTGTCGCTTCCAAAGGGAAATTGACCCGAGTGGGCGTAACGGCGCGCTACGAAGGTCGTGATCGGCAGTGGTCTGTTGATGACCTTGTTACGGATAGCAATGCCGAAATTTCAGGAAATGCTGATTACGTTGTCCAAGCCGATGGTACTCTATCAATCACACATGATTCCTTAATGCCCTGTGTCATTCCAGCGAGTATCGAGGATGTTACGGCCATATCAGTTCCTTTAGAATATCTCCATCATGCATCACACCGTCGATTTTTAAGAGGAGTGCAATTGCATGGAACACGCCCTACGGCTAATGGTCAATTTATCATAGATATTGATAGAGAGACCCAACTCCATGAAGGCGTCGTGCACGGCTGCGCATTAGTTGCTTTAGAAGAGGGGCGATTCTTGACACCTCAACAGAGTCTTGATATCCTTAACATCTGGGGCACATTGCCACAGTATCCACTTGTGTCCAGGCACTATATTCGCGCAAAGCAAGAAGGTGCGAGAGAAATCTTCACAAATTATCTGAATGGGCAGGAATAACAATAAAAAACAAGAAAACAGAGTTTTACTTGTGCTTGCCGTGCATCGCCTTCTTTTGAGGGCACAATAACGCATCCACGCTGTATCTTCCTGCGCCCCATGCCAAAAGCACAAGGAACGCTCCGAAGTAGAGCAAGGCAAGTTCGCCTTTGTTGGTCAAAGGATTCAACGCTGAAGGCCA
>DATDXB010000082.1:0-3144 GCA_035289465.1 Candidatus Nanoarchaeia archaeon | reverse complement strand
CTCTTTATCGATCCCATCACCGATAGAGTCCTCATAAACGTCATTGATGCCTCGCGTCTATCGATCCTAGATGGATCTGACTGGGGCTATCAGGGGACGATGACGGCAAGGATCTCCGTGAAGGGTCAGCACTATTTCATGGATCAAAGGGCATTTGTGAGGGCGTGGCCTCTGGTGGAGGCTGGTATTGAACGCCAAAAGCAAGAGCAAGAAATAACTGGTCAAGGGCTCGATGTGCCCCTTGAATTACCAGATGGCGTCTTCAGGTACAAGATACCGTCGAAATTGGAGCAGCAAGGCACATTGCAGACGACGATCATCGATGTGTTGGTGGTGGTCTCAGATGAATAAGCGAGGGATTCTGGGCACCTTCTTGATGCAGGTCTATGCCTTGCTCTTCTTGGTGATGATCTTCTTGGCGTTCTTGGTGATATTTCCCTTGGCAAAGGGCGAGGTCTCTTCCGTGGGCGCGGATCAAGGCGACATGTTCGCAGAACACCTGCTTGCCGATATCATCAAAGAGCCTGCGATTGAGGGTGGTGTGATCACCTATCAGGAAGCCTTCAATGATCCTGCATTAAGAGAGGGTGCTTCAAAGAGGCTGTTGGATGCTATTGAACAAAGATTAAGGCAATTAAAGATCAGTGATTGGTTTGTCAGGATCTATCTCAATGAAGGTGAGGAGAGATCGGACCTGGGCAACAGGGCCTTGGTGGCTACCGAGGGGATGTCGCTTCTTCCGACAGGATCGTCGGTCTGCTGGCCATTTCTTGATGGCGACAAGGTAGGTTTTGTTGAAGTCATGATTACGACGCTGGATCCCAGGAGTTGGACAGGGGATGCAGGCGGGGGATACAGACGATGCTAAACCGCCGTGGCCAGCTCTTCTTGATCCTCTTGTGCATATTCACAGTCATCGTTCTAGGCACGGCGCTCTTCTTGCTCTCCCAGAAGGCGGCTGAATTCAACGGTTCGATAGGCAAGCAGCAATATGGTGCGCTCAAACTCTTCCACGCCAATAATAAGTTCTTGGAGATGTATGGATCATTGGCGCAAGAGGACATTGGATTGGCCATCGACGATGTTCTCTTGAGTGCCTCACGATCGTCTCGATGTGAGAGGTCCTTGGAGGGTAGTCCCTTCTGGTACATCGAAGGGTTGGACTGCGCCCCGAAGATCCTTGATGAGGTTTCAAGTGCCTTCAACGATAGGTTTGTGCCGAAATTGAATGCGATCAATGGCCCTCGCTTGTTGAAATTTGAAGACGCGCCATCAGATGAGTCGCTCCTGCTCAAGCGCATCGATAGCCCTCAGTTGATTACCTACACCTTGACGCTCATTCCAGGGGAGTCTAGGTCGGGGCTGATTGCCGCTGCGAATGTACCATGGACATTTGAGATGCAGGATGCAGCAGAAGACTATGCGCCTATCGCGCAGATCCAGCAATACCCTCACTTTCGCCTGTCTCCTGCAGTTGACATGATGACTCTCCATCGTCTTGAGCTGCTTCCCGCACGTCTCGCCGCAGAATGCAAGGGGAGATCATCTTCGGAACTACCATCATGCGTGTCGACAATCCTCGACGATCTCAAGCGGGAAAGGGTGATTGAGGGCTTCGAGTCGGTTCCCCAGGATCGCGACGTGCGCATCCTGCTGCAGATCAAAGGCCCTCTTGCCACTAGAGATATCAACTTCGCCGTCCGCATCCCTTCAGAAGGTCTCTTGTTTGTGGGCCCCCTGGAAGTCTATCAACAGGGTGAACGTCTAGGGGATTCATTTAGTCTGCAACATAGGGACCTGCCTCTGGAGATCCGCTCGACAGTGAGGGTTCCATCGCCGACAGGCGCCACCGTCGAGCTGTGCACATCGCCAAACCAAGAACCGCGCGTCTGGACCTGTCCATACAAGATCATGGAGAATGGTCAGCATACCGCAGATGCATCGCAATCAATCGTCTCCGAAGACCAGCGCTCAGTCGATCTCAAGTATTTCTGGTCGGCTTTCCCTCAGGATAGGTTCTTGATCAAACTCAAGGCGACGACAGCGACAGGCCAGTCGCACGAGTCGCAGCAAGTGATATCGGTCTTCTAAGCCAAGGGTAACTCTTCGTATTCTAGCCCTAGAACAAGTGCCCAGTAACGACAAGCAAAGCGATCTGCCCAAAGAATCCTGCGAACACAGGCACCAGTAAGTTATCATCAAGCTTAGTCAGCAGGGTCTCAACGACCGTAGCCACCAGTGCCATGGTGATGATGACTGGCCAGATAGGATCTCCGACTATAGAAAACCCTTGCATCCACCACACGACGCCATCAGTCATCGTTCGGACCACAAAGTAACCAACAGCGATATTCACCAAAAACTCAGGTATGATCCCTTCAAGCGCTCTGCCTTTGAGCACCCAGGTGCGCCCGAACATACGCCCCAACACAGCAGCGGCAAGATCTCCAAACACCGTCATCAAAATGGCCGCGGCGGCGATGCGTAGGTCAAAGATGGCAAGACAGATGATGGATCCCAAAAGAAAGAATACGTCTGCGCCAAGGCGATGTAATTCCTTTGTCCTTCTGTATCTCCATAGGTGGGAAAATACTGGTAGCTTCATGCTCCATTCCACGCGGAAGAACTCCAGTTCAAGCATGATAATCAAAAGAGCAGACAGCACAAACAAGGCGACTTGGTGATTGAAGTAGTGGGAGAACACCAGGTACGTGACCAAGAACAGGATGGCGCCAAGGTGGATGATCTTGCGGTATATCTCTTCGCGTAGTCCCCAGTGTGGGCGTACCATGATGTTGAATCGAGAAGAATCTTATTTAAAGGTATGTGGTCTCTGAGTTAACGGGCGTATGCAATCTCGAATAATTGAGATGCATATTGTTTTTCAGCATCAGTTGCGTGTTGAATCTCTGAGTTGTCAGGAGCAAGTTCTTTTTCAATCTCTAAATCAATCTTACATTTGTAGACCGTTGCAGGAGCTGACGCATCCATGACAATCTTGAAGGCGAGAAGAGCATCAGACTTACCTCCTTCAATCGTTGTGGTCTTGTAGCTCTCAAAATTGACTATCTTATTGGGCGCATCTTGAAGGGTCTGACGTAAGCTATCGGGTCCTATCGCGTCAAAGCAGGTAGGCAGAATCGC
>DATDXB010000081.1:0-7609 GCA_035289465.1 Candidatus Nanoarchaeia archaeon | reverse complement strand
CGCCGCCGATTCGCCATACCAATTTGCTCCCGCTCTGTTTAGCAAGATCCTCCGCTAATTCTTTTTTCGTCCCGCCTTCTGTGTGCGTCTGAAGCATCTTGATCTTCACTTGACCCTTGCGCTTGATGAAGTCCTGGATCTGTGCGATGACACCAGGAGTGATGCCTTTTTTGCCGACACGGATGTCGACGTCAAGTTGTTGGTATGCAGTCATTGGGCAACTCGTTCTAATAGACCCCGCATGTGGGCATGACGCAGACAGCGCAAGTCAGAGATATCATGGACCCTGTGCTTGAGCATCATCGCCACATGATCTCCCCCTAACATCTGAGGCAATACCACGTAGTCTGCCCCTCGTTTATAAAGTTGCAGGGCTTCTTCTGCTGTGTTTGCAGTGACTAAGACCATACATTCCTTCTTGCGCTTCTTGATATAACGCACAATCTCTTTATTGACACCAAACTCGTGAGATGTCGAGACGATGATACGCAGGGGCTTGAGGTCGAGATCTGATAAAAACTCGGGATCTGAGACGTCGCCAAACACGCAGGAGATGTGCTTTTCGACGAGCCTGCGCACCACCTCTGGATTGAAATCGACGACTAAGACCTTGCGCCCCTGGCGTTTAAGTTCTTTGAGCACTGAAGATCCAGCCCGATCACAACCCACTAACAGGGCGTCAAATGACCTATGAGGTACATGATGGGGTTCACGATAGCCGCCACCCAAGCCTTCGAGCGGACGTATGAGCCAACCTATACGGGCAAAGATCCAGCGATCATACTTGATGAAATAACTCGAGACTGCGATGGTGATGATCGTCGTGAGGACCACAAAGGAAAATAGCTCCTGTGCCACATGGCCAAAGTCCACACCCATCTGAAGCATGATGAGCGAGAACTCAGAGACCTGCGCCATGCTCACTGCCGCAATGAAGCTGGTGCGCGAGGAATATCCAAATCCATTGCCTATGAGCAGCAGGATAAATGGTTTGACCACAATGACCAATCCGACGACAAGGACAAGAGGCAGCCATACCCTTGAGACATCAAAGGGGATGAACTGCAATCCTAAGGAAACGAAAAAGAGCGTGGCAAAGAAGTCCCTCAAGGGTTTGACCCTGCCGATGATCTCGCCATGATACGGAAGATTGGCGAGTGTGAGTCCTGCGAGAAATCCACCAATGGCGATGGAATATCCTATCAATTCCGCGAACATCGCGAAAGCGAACATCGTCGCAAGCGAGCAGAGGAAGAGCAGTTCGTTTGATTTGGCAGCGAAATTGAAGAGACGAGGTGCGATGTATCTTGAGATCACGGCTGAGGCCAAGAAAAGCGACGCGCCCTTGAGCAGGGCGGCGATGACAACAGTCCAGGAGAGCACGTCGATGGTCTCGATGACAGAGAGCGCAAGAACAGCGATGATGTCTTGGATCAAGAGGATACCGATGACGATGCGGCCGTGCAAGGTGTCGATCTCTCTTTTGTCACCCAGGAGTTTGATGACCACGAAGGTGGATGAGAAGGCAATGACCAAACCCATGTACGACGCCTGCAGGGCGTCCAATCCCAGATAACTCGTGACCGCAAAAGCGATGATAAATGTCAAAACAACTTGAATGAGACCTCCCAATGACGCCACTAAACCGATACTCTTGATACGGGCGACATCGAGTTCCAATCCGACGATGAACAAGAGGAAGGCGATACCTATCTCGGCATAAACGCTGATAAGTTCGACATCGGTGATGAGGTGGAGGATAGGGCCTAAGATGATACCTGAAATGATATACGCAGGGATCAAGGGTTGTTTGAGCCACCTTGCTAAAAGAGCCCCAGCAGTCGCTACAATGAGAATGATGGACAGTTCAAACAACAGCGACCATGGCGCGAGGTGTCTACTTATGAGAAATTGTTTATAAGCACGTATATAATAGTATCCTTTTTAGGCTACTGGTTTGGTAATTCTGAACATGGTAATGTCCGCAATGCTTATATGTATGCAATACTGACTATCTTCATGATCACCGAAGAAGTCGTCAAGATTGGAAGACGTGGCCAAATCACCCTGCCATCATCTGTCCGACAGGCCGAAGGGTTCAAGGAAGGAGATTTCTTAGAGATCGCTGACGTCGGTGGCGTGCTTACACTCAGGAAGATAGAGAAACGCCCCAACGTCCTTGACTTGTTTAAGGATGTTGGCAGAGCCCTACAACAACAAGGTGTAACGACCCGAGAAGACGCCATTGCCCTTATCGAGGACATCAAGACCCATGCGGCTCGTCCTCGACACTAATGTTTTTGTGTTTGGTTTCTTAGACCTGGCACAAGGGACCACAAGCTCTGAGACACGCATACTCGAGCGATTGTTGAAGAAGGATCACACTCTGCTCCTTTCTGAAATTATCGAAGCGCAACTTGTATCTGTCATCTTACGAGTCAAGGACAAGGACTTTGCAGGACTCATCAGACATATGATCTGGACTGACTTTGATGCTGAGTTTGTCGATATACGGGCCCAACATCGAGACTCTCCCTCATCAATACCTCGAAAAGATATCGATATCTATCTGACTGCTTTGCACGGGAAGGCAGATGCGCTCATCACCAATGATCGGGCCTTTCTCTCTTCAGCAAAGACTCAGGGGCGTTTTGCATGCCTGACACCCCTAGAATTTGAGGAGCGTTTCTTGTAATAGGTCCAGGTATATGTGATAAGCTTCCGGATATCTCCCGCAATATCACTCGCCAAAAAGGAGTAATATCCCTTCTTCCTGAGTAAGAGGTCGCCTACTGTGCCGTTGATGAAGGCTCCTGCTTTTGCCGCTTCTTTGAGCGGGACCCCTTGGGCGACTAACCCTGCGATGAGACCTGCTAAGACATCGCCAGTGCCCGCTTTTGTCATGCCTTCATTGCCAGTGTTGTTGTAGAAGACTTTGTCTTTGGTGATGATCTCATCTGTCGGGCCTTTGACCAAGAGGACATTGTCGCCTAGTTTTGCTCTGATCCTCTTGAGGGTTGAAGGTGATAAGGAATTGTCAGCCTGGATCTTTGAATTCTTCAATAGCAAGGCTAATTCACCCCTATGCGGAGTCATCACCCCATAAGGGACGTCATCTAAAGATATCGCCTTGAGAGCATCAGCGTCGATGATAAGAGGCTTTTCGCATCTGCGGATGAAGTGCTGGCAGAACTTCTTTGTTTGCGGTAAAAGACCAATACCATTGCCGATGAGGACTACGTCGAACTTTTGGGAGAATCTGAGGAGCTCATTGAGATGGTTTGTGCCTATTGCACTGCCCTTGAGCTTCTTGGTGATCAAATCCGGTGAGCAGCAATTCGCGGCCCAGGCCACTTTTTCTGGTGCTGCTATCGTGACCCAATCACAGCCTGAACGCAGAGCGGCAAGACCTGCGAGGACCAAGGAACCCACATAGTCCTCTGAACCACCAATGATGAGCAAACGACCAT
The DNA here is from genome assembly GCA_035289465.1 of Candidatus Nanoarchaeia archaeon. GTDB lineage: Archaea > Nanobdellota > Nanobdellia > Woesearchaeales > JAGWAF01 > DATDXB01. The sequence goes on along the minus strand of DATDXB010000081.1, from coordinate 4,139 downwards.
TCTGTCCCTTATGGCTTGACTTCTTGTGCTTGGGGAGCTTGACGTCTTTTGCGGAGAGGAAACGCATGGGATTTCTCTGTAATGAGGATATTTAATCGTTTAGGCTTACGAAATCTGATGATTTTGTGCCTCGAAGTGCATGGCACTTCAGAGGCGCAGGAATTTGAGAATGCGCTTGTCGTCTAGCGAAGTGACCAACAGATCGGGCTTTTCTCTTCTGAGCTGTGCGACAGAATGCACCCCTGTCGCCACAGCGACGGTCTGGATCCCTGCTTTTTTACCTGCAATGACATCCCGCGGAGTATCACCAAAGTGCACAACCTTGTCGCCATCGAGATGTAGATGGTGCCTCTTGACCCCTCGCTTGATCGCGATGCACACTAACTCTGCGCGGGTCTTTGCGTCATCACCATAAGCCCCGAATTTGAAGTATGATCGCAGACCGACACTCTTGAGTTTGAAGCGCGCAAGCTCTTTGAAGTTGCCTGTCACATTCCCTAAGACGCAACCTCGAGATTTGAGAGTAGTGAGCAGAGCTCTTGCGCCTGGCTGGATTTTCAGATTATCCCTCCTTGGAAAGAGCCTCTTGTATGACGCAACATAGGCACGCATCCATCTCTTTAACCTGTGATCCTTGAGCCCCCACTTGCCGACGTAAAAGAAAAAGACCTGCTGAGCAGTCATGCCTTGAATCTCTGCCCAATTGACAGGAACTTCGACACCGCAGACCTTGCGAAAAGCTTGCGCCATGGCTTCGGGATCAGCAGACGCACCATTTGTCAATGTGCCATCGATGTCAAAGAGGACGAGATGCGATGAAGTCGCAGTTCTTTTCTTCACAGAGATGACCTCTTAGATTATCTTAATCGGCAATTCCACAAACTCGCTTGTGGTCGAGCCGTTCTTGAGATAGACAAAGAGATTGAATTTCTCGCCTTCAAAGCCCAGAAGTTCAAAGTAGAACCTGTGCCTGTAATCTTTCGCTTGTTCAGGGACCTGGACCCAATAGAGATTCTTGTACTGCGCATCTCCGGGATTGATCGCGTTGAAATAGAGTCTTCTGTTGGCGTCAAGCCCACCCTGGCCAAGACCTATGGGTGAGTAGACCTCAATAGTGAATTGATTTTGTCGGTTATCTGCCTGCACCTCAAGAAACATCAGCTCATGGGATGGCACGGGATAAAACCCTTGATTATCCGGCAAGAGATCCGCGCCTGTGCTAAACTTGACTTTCACCTTGCCAATCTCAGGATAGTCTGGTGTGTGAGCAAAACACTTGCCAAAAATACAATTCTTGCCCACCTGACAATGCTCATGTTGGGTGCACGACGGGAAGAGGTCTTCATCAATCGCTAAGGTGACGACCCCAAATTGCTGGAGGGCCAAGGCCACGATGAAGACAGCGACCAAGAGGAGCCAGGTCATCGGAGAACGAAGACGTTGCTTGAGCGGGATGTGTTTATGAGGCTGCGATTTTCTCTTTGAAGATGCTGTCTTCTTACCTCTTTGAACCATTATACTTGCGCCGACCTGAGCATATATAAGCCTATCGAGCGCAGGATTTATCCCCATCAGAGTTCTGCTATCGCTCTAAGCAGTGTTTCATAACGTTTAGCAAGCACTTGAAAGTGTTCCAACTCAGCTACCATGGAGTCATATACTTTCTTATCTTTTGAATGCACGTATCTTGCCATGTTTAATCCACTCCTGTATCTCACCTGAACTATAGATAGGTTTGAAAAACCATCCAATGACGGTCAAACCTCTCAGAGATCGCTTTGAAAAGTCTTATTTGATAGGTATTTCAAAGCTCTCCATAATAACCTTTGGCGCTGGAAACCCTTGTCGATAGGTATAAGAACTCTGGAAAGAAACTAAAACCTATGAGTTTGAACTTACACTCTTATTTAGACGATATCTTCGTCCTTGGTTCAAGAATATTGTCACCTTGTTGCTTATCGTGATCCTTGCTGTCGTGGTCATTCTTGGCCTGACCAATCAGTGGATTGATAAAGATTTCGGGCTCCAAATCGGATTTTTGAGTTTAGGAGCGATCCTTGGAGCGTGGCTGTCACATGAAAAATAAAGAAACTGGAGCATGGGCGGTCATCGGCGCAGTGGTAGGGACGCTTATCACTTATACCTTTATCAGTAAAGAATGGTCACTCTTGGGCGCAGTCATTGGTGCAGTCATAGGATACTATTTAGCACATTGGTCATAACATGAGCAAAGAACAGTTGAGCAGGTTGGTGACTATCGTCTTCTTTGTAATAGTGGTCGCTTTGTTAGGGATCTTTGTCGTGGCAAATATCCGATAAAAAAGAGGGGAACTTTTTAAGCAATGTCCATTTTGAACCCTCATGCGCGTGGCAGTGCTCTATTCAGGAGGCAAGGACTCCACCTTTGCTCTTAGTTGGGCCCAGATGCAAGGCTGGGATGTCTGCGGACTCGTTACTTTGCACTCCTCTAATCCTCACTCGTTCATGTTCCATACGCCCAACATCCATTTGGTCAAATTGCAGGCCGAGTGTTTAGACTTGCCCCTGGTATTTCATGAGACTGCGGGGGAGAAGGAGAAGGAGCTTGATGATCTGCGGGATGCGCTTGCACTTGCTAAGAGGATGTGGAAGATTGACGGCTTAGTGACAGGCGCTGTGGCATCTAATTATCAGGAAGAGAGGATCAATCGCATTTGTCATGAGCTTGGCTTGAAAACGTATGCTCCTCTGTGGCATAAGGGACAGGAACAGCTTGTGCGTGAAATGGTGGCTGGTGGGTTTGAGATCGTGTTGCAAGCTGTCGCTGGGGATGGCTTGACTGAGGAATTTCTGGGCAGAGTGATGGATGATGCGTTTGTGGATCGATTGGTTTTGTTGAATAAGAAGTGTGGAATTCATGTCGGTGGGGAAGGTGGGGAGTATGAGAGTCTCGTGTTGGACTGTCCTTTGTTCAAGAAACGACTGGTGATCGAGGAAGCACACATTGAGATGGAGAATGAGTGTACTGGGGTTTGGGTGATTGAAGGGGCGAGCGTGAATCCTAAAGAAGTTCCTTCAAGATAAGCCCTCACTGTTTGATGAGCTTGATGGTCTTTCCACTCATATCTGGATAAGGATTCGGCAACAGTCCGAGCCGATAGGTCTTGATGCGCAAGAGATCCTTTCTTGTTATCCTTCCGCTCTCGATTAATGGCTGAGGCAGATAGGGAATGAGATCCAATTGGACAAACAGTTCGCAAATGGGCTCCAAAATCCATCGTTTCTCCTGCCACCTGAGCGAATCAAGTTCACGCAGGACCAAGAGCAAGAGGATTATCGTTGTGCCCAAGAGCGCGATGATCGCTTGGGAGAGGAGGAAATTTCCGCCGATGGGGAACAGACAGGATAAGATAATCGTTGCCAATAAGATCAAACTCATCCATTCCAATGGCAACATCCTCTCATTGACTGAAAAAGCTACGCGCTTGTGATTTTTCATGAGCTGGCCCAAGCCATCCATGGATTCTAATTTTGCATCCTTTTGGCGTTGATTCTTAGGTTCTATAGAGCTGATCCCCTCTAGGATCTAATAATACCAGGGGTCGACTTTTCGTAGTCCACCAGCCGATAGTCAAGTTGGGTGAGTAGATATCTATCCATCGCATCTCTCACTCTTGCAACGATTTTAGCATTGTACGTCTTGAACATATAATAGGTGCTAATCAAGATCGCGTCATTCTCTCAATAGGTGCTAATCAAGATCGCGTCATTCTCTCTCAAATTCATTCTGATGGTATCAAGACGCCTGTGCCTATTGGCTATCGAGAACCCTAGAATAATCGCAAACAGAAAGGTAGACGTCGAAAGAACAATTTGCATAAAATCGTCGATGGGCCTACTAGGGACGATGAACGTAACGACAAGGAAGACCATAAATACGAGAGTTAACTCCACGTACACCTTGAATCTCATACATAATCTCCCCCGATCATTGATTTTAAACGTTTCGGCTAAATCTCTGGGGTGTTGCATAACTCATGAGAAAAATGGTTAGTGTAGGCACGAATGCCTACGCTTTGGCGTATTTTCTCATTCGTTCGTATGCCCAGAATTTTCTTTTTGCTTCAAGACAGGCGTTTTCGGTTGTTTTTGCTCTTGTG
>DATDXB010000080.1:0-4459 GCA_035289465.1 Candidatus Nanoarchaeia archaeon | reverse complement strand
CCTAAGTGATGTCCCTGGGGTCTATGTCTGTGTGGATGAAGCTGAGCTTGAAACCGCACTAATGAATTGTGCTGGCACGGTCAAGAATTTACTAGTCAATACGGTGAAGGACGAGCACCTTGATCTGATTGGTAAATTCCCTGCTCTTGAGGGATTGGATTTGAGGGGAAGTGTGGCACATGGCAAACGATGGTATGTCCCGTCGCTATACCCATTGTTCAAGGGCTGATGCACCTAGCGGTACGGCATGCGACGTTCTATGAGGGAGATGTGAAACACCTCATCAAGCACTCGCCTGGTATGGAATCCTTGGAGATCTATGGATCACTAATATCAGACGAGGCAGTAATAACTATTGCAAACCATCTCCCTGAGCTAAAGAGGCTAGGTCTGTCAAAAACCAAGGTAGGTGATACGGGTGTCTTTTATGTCGGGCACGATCTTGAGGGACTAGAGGGCCTGGAGCTCGATGAGACAAAAGTCACAGACGCTTCCCTTAGATATGTGGCTGGCAAGGCAAAAAACCTCCAATCTCTGCACGTATCGCAGACCTCAGTCACAGCCCGCACCTTGCAGGCGCTCAAGGACAATCAAGTCATGGCAGAGCTTGTGGTCTATGGTTGTCAGGTGGGTGATGAGGGGCGTATGCGATCGCAAGCAATGCTCGCCCCAAACTAAGATCCTTAAACTTCAGTAAGACTGGAGTCACGGCAAACGGTTTAAAGGAAATCGCAAGAGCCTCTCCAAATTTGATGTCGTTGAGGATTGGCGCAAATCCTCTCGGCGATGAGGGTCTTGAAGCAGTCCTTGATGCGCTACCTGGACTTGCCGAACTCGAGGTGGGCAGGTGTGGCATCACGGATAAGGGCGCACAAATGATTTATGATTGCCTAACAGGCCCTGCGATTGTGTATATCCAGTACGAGAATAAGGTCAGTGAGCCTATGCTCGAACTCTTGCGGACGAAGTTTATCGTGAGTTAGGGTGTTCTTATATCTCCGTTCTATGCCCAAAAAGTCCCACATACACCCTTTCTTCCCGTGAAATGGATATAAGCTTGGCTCACCCATAGAGTACCTATATGACTCGATTGGAGTTGTCAACTATGTGCTGTGGAACTGGACACTTGGATGGCTTGGTGGCGTCAGGCTATCGTGATGCTGTTGCAGCTTTAGGTGCGTACATGAAGGGTGCGGGTCCTTTGAGTTCTGGGTATTCTGGTGGCTATCAGTCTCAAACGTATGCTACACCTGACGCTCTTGCTTCGCCTCTTGAACGCTCAGTCTATCAAGGTGGCGTAGTGGAGTATGATCTCAAGGTCAATGGGCAGGGTCAGGTTACTGGATATATGGTTGTCATTAAGACGCCAGGACCTGCCGCAACAAGTCCTCAACCAATCATGACGCAAACATCAAGCCTACCTCAATGCCTGGGCATGAATCCTCCTCCACGCACCTATAACGTGCCTATGGGTAATTTTGCGACATTTTCAAACGGTCCTACCTCAATGGTGCTCTATGATGCGCAGACCAAGGAACTCGTACATTTAGATGGCGGAGATGGAAATGGGATGAATGTCAACGGTATGAACTCCTATGATAACGATTCACGCGTGTTGCGCAGTTCAAGTGCAGAGCATCGCGTGATCTCTCAAGAGGCTATTAGGAAGCGTATCATAGATGATCTGTTCAACAGACCTCCTGTGGAGCAGAAGATGGGTTATGGTATGCCTCCTCCTGTTCAAGAGGGTTTCAATCCACATCCTATGGCTCAAGTTCCATCCCCTATGGCACTCAATGCCTCACCTCGTACTGATTATAGCGCTTCTTCGCGCTTGAAGCAGATGATCGCTAAAAGAAAAGGCGAATTAGGCGTGAGTCAGGATCATATTGAAGGCGTAAAACAGAGACTGCTCATTGATGAAGCAGTTCCTGTGGAGAACCAACACCATGTGCAATTCACCCATGCATGATCATAGCGGAAGATATACGAAGGAAGTCGAAGAGTCAAAGAGCTCAAAGGAGAAGCGAGCGAAGAATCGCGAGCTTCCCATAGAAGATTTGATTCGCCTCTAATTCAAACACACTATCACGAGGACTACCATGAATGAATCCCACGCAAACAAACTAGAACAGGAAGCTCAACGCGTTGCTAGTCGCAATCCTACTCAAGCGCAAGCCTTGATGCTTGAGGCTGCAGAGATTTATTTACGTTTGGCTGAAATGACTGGCCAAGAAAAATACATGGTCAAGGCTCAGCAGTTGTATCAGGATTCTGAAGGTGTGGGTAAGACCAAGGTGACGATGCAAGATGAACAAGCGTCTGTTGATTTCAACAAGATCATTGCCAAGAAGCCTTCTATTTCGTTCAAGGATATCGCTGGACTGCAAGAGTTGAAACAAAAGATACGCTTGAAGATCATCGAACCTTTTAGGCGTCCCGATGTGTACGCCCACTTCGGTAAGAAAGTGGGTGGCGGTATCTTGATGTACGGTCCTCCAGGTTGTGGTAAGTCCTTGATTGCAGAAGCTACTGCAGGCGAAGCCCAAGCGACATTCTTCTCTGTCAAAGCTTCAGACTTAAAGAGCAAATTCGTCGGTGAAACCGAAAGAAACATCGCCGCTCTCTTTGACGAAGCTCGTAAACGTGCACCTTCCATCATCTTCTTTGACGAATTTGAAGCTCTTGGCGAAGCAAGAAACGATGCCCACAGCGTCAACAAAGGCATGATCTCCCAATTATTGACCGAGATAGATGGTATGGGTTCTAAGAACCAGCAGATCCTCTTATTGGCAGCTACCAACGAACCCTGGATGGTCGATTTGGCATTGAAGCGCGATGGCCGTTTCGGCACAACCTTATTCGTCCCTCACCCAGACGTCGTAGCTCGCGAAGAACTCATCAAGCTCCAAGTTGCCGACAGACCAATGGATAAGGGCATCAGCACCAAGAAACTCGCTCTTCTCACCCAAAACTACAGCGGCGCAGACCTCAAAGGCCTAGTCGACGGCGCAGTAGAACTCGCCATCGAGGAATCTCTCGCCTCAGGCCAACTCAGGAACGTGGTCATGAACGACTTCCTGAAGATCTTGAAGCGCAAGCGACCTACGACGATAGCATGGTACAAGCAGGCATTGAAGAAGGCAACTGCCTCGGGAGAATCTGAGATGTTCAGTGAGTTGATTGAAGCGGGAAGTAAAGTGTTGGGGATTGCTGGGTAGTGGATCGCTAATTGATCGATTCAGTTATTATAACAAGTCTCGTTAATTTCCGAATTTCTTCTTTAACCTTCGCAGATATGTGTGCACGAGACTTGTTATTTAGCAGAGCACACAAGATTTCCATTATTAATGTACTCTGCTATTATTTACGTATCTTAGCCTCCGCTTGCCTCTCCACATACTCAAACAGTGTATTTAACACCGCTTGAGGGATTGCGATGTTCATCTCTTCCTTGAGGTGTTCCAGGAACTCCCCGAGATCAAATACTGCCGTTTCGCGTCCAAGGATGATCTGGTTCTGGGCTTCTTTGATGAGTATATCCCATCTTATCTGCCGCGATTGGATAATATTGCGGGCATCATCCTTGTCTTTGAGCCGGTCGGTGGCGCACTTCATCAAGATAAGATCATGTGGATCGGCGATTTTTAAGATAAGGTTCTTCTCAAATTGGTGTGTTGCAGTAGCGCGTTCCTGCATGGATTTGGAGAACACAAAATCGATGACGTCATTGACGAAGAGATCAAATCGTTCTTTTCCGAGGGTGAACATCTCAGGATGGTTCTTCTTCTTACCATAGACGATCACCGAATCCATTTTCTTATATCCTAGGGCGATAAGCCCTCCTTTGAATACGTCTCGGGATTCCGTGTTTTCAAAGACCAAGTCGACATCAAGGGTAGTGTCTTTAAGGCCATGGAACATCATTGCTGTGCCACCTATTGCATAGACTGTGACTGTTTTATTTAACTTCTGCGCGATGGCAAGGAGCAAGCTTTGTTGTGCCGTGATGGATATCATATGTATGCGTCCAAATCACTCTTGTTAAAGGGGAGGTATACTCTCCATCGATCTTCAATCTCTTGGAAATCCGCTGATTTCAGGCCAGGGATGGTATATCCCCTCGCGTGCTGAACTTGAGGCAGAGAGAGATGCCTGAACCTCTGGGTCATATGCCTGACTCTCATGATTTTTCGCGCCAAGTCATAGAGGGCGCCGATTTGTCGTTCGCAATGGTTTGCTTTTGCAAGACGGTATAATAGACCCCAATCAATGTCTTTTCTGAAAAGAGCAAGTGCAGCAAGGATGGTTCTTAGGCTCTTTGATTTTAGGGCATAGACTAAGATCTCTTCTATCGTTGGGGCCTTTCCGTAGATTCTATGGATGGTTCCCGTAGAGAGTTGTATAGGGGAGATTGCGTTAAGGACTTCCTCATAACTCGTGCCCCCTAGCTTGTTCT
>DATDXB010000079.1:0-4989 GCA_035289465.1 Candidatus Nanoarchaeia archaeon | reverse complement strand
CGATTCTTCGTAGAGCGAAAACTCTACATCTTTTTTGACGATCGCTCCGCCGCACTCTTCACACTTTGTTCTCATGGTTGGATGAACACTGTCTTGATCTTGTAGGTCTTCGGCCCGATTTTCTTGTACGCTACCTTGAGGTACGTGTATGAGGCAAGATACCCTTCTGTTTGTTGAACCTTCGCGCCTCTTAGTATCGCCGCCTTGATCTGCTCTCTTGTCACGCCCAACATCGCCATCTTCTGTTTGGCATGCTCGGTGAAGAGCAGGGTTATTGTTGTATTCGAATCCATACGAATATATAAAACTTCTCTTGGTATTCATTTCTAGGGCCCCAATTTAAGGCTTTCTGCAAAAATCCGAAGGATTTCCAGCACAGAAGGAGGCGAATAACTAATCGATCTACGATTCAATTTGAAATGAATCAAAGAAATAAGTACGATAAACAGGCCACGACTCTAACTCATCTTCTTTCTCATCTTAGTCAGTTGATGGTATTCTTCTTTCGTTGCGTTGCCAGCCTTACACTTCTCTTCTAAGGTCGCAAGTTCAGCACGAACCTCCTTGCGACCCTTTTCCAAGTCTCGTTTGCCGATGCTCATAGCCTTGATGAAGTGCAGGACTATAAAATGCTATTGGGCGCGGAGCCTCCGATGCCTATTTACAGCAGCAGTCCTGGTTTGGCTGTTCTTTACAACATTGCTTCTTTGCTTTATTCTTCTTGCAACATTCTTTTTCCATGGTCAATACCTCCTCACCCCCTTTGACTTGAAACAGTTTATAGAACTATTGATGAAATGCCTGTGAAATGGATTTCATCAGTACTCTTAAGTGTTGTTTCATTATTCCTAGGGGCATGGGAATCGGGAAGAACCAGACATTGGGCCTGCTCACAAGTATGCTTTTTTTGACACTCCTTATCCCCTCTCTGGTCTTTGCGGCAGGTGGCCATGGTACAGAGCCTGAATCGGCCGTTTCAGAGGATATGGGCTCTACGCAAGCAGCTTCGGATATGGAATCTACGGAAACAGCCTCAAATGGCATGGAGACTACGGATACGGTCGCCGTTGAGCCCTCTGACTCGCAAGAAAGCATGGATAGCATGGAATCAGGGGGCCATGGTATTCATGTCTCACTGATCTTCATGCTTCTCTTAATCGTGGGATTTATCATCTTTTTCAGAAGCATCCAGGGCAAGGACTTACTGGAATATTCATCCCTTAAGAGACTGATGAAGAGCAGATGGTATCCAAAGATCCTTCAGATACCCACACTCTTCTTCTTTGGTTTTATCATCTACTTCTTTTTTTTCGGATCAGCATCATACGCAAAAAACCCAGGATCCGTCCTTGCCTGGACTCTTTGGTGGCCATTAGTCCCTCTCACGTTTATCCTCTTCGGAAGGATCTGGTGCGTGATCTGTCCCATACCTCTTGTCGGTGAGTTCTTTCAGAAGTTCTTTGCCCCCACCCGCAAGCCAGGACCCTTTTTGGTAAAGTACGGGATCTGGATCACTGATGGCATCTTTATCGGAATCACCCTCTTTGACCGCCTTTATGGGATGGTGGACAATCCCCTTCTCTCAGGACTTGTGTTTCTGCTCATCTTATTCGGAGTCATCGTCTTGAGCATACGCTACGAAAGGCGCACCTTCTGCAAACACATCTGCTTTTTAGGGGGAGTCGCCGGCAATTATTCCATGCTCTCTGGCTTGACTATCGAACCTAAGAACCTCAGCACCTGCGCAACCTGCAAAGCCCGCGCCTGCTATTTTGGAAGCGGCCGCGCCCCAGGCTGCCCCTTCTTCACCACGTTGCCCGCAAAAAACAGCATGCGTAATTGCACGCTCTGCGCAAGCTGCATCAAGAATTGCCCCCATGACAATGTCGCCATGCGCGTCAGAAGCATCGCCTCAGAACTATGGAGCCATGCGCGAGTCAGCTTCTCTGAAAGCTTCTTTGCCAAACTCATGGTCGGTGTCGTCATCATCCAAAACCTAGGTATGCTCGCGGTCTGGGGCTATCTACAAGGCACGCTCATGGGTTGGGGCCTTGGCGAAAAGCTCTCTATAACGGTCATTTATGCGGCAGCGATAGCGTCCCCGCTCTTGCTCATGACAATCACAAGCTTTATCTCAAGCAAACTGCAAAGCGGCGCTTCCTCAACAGTCGCTAACTTCGCCGCTTTTGGATATGCATTCATCCCCATCGACGTTGCGGGACATATCGCCCACAATCTCTTCCATCTTCTTGCCGAAGGAAAATCCATCCTCGGCGCGTTTGTCGGCCTATTTACGGGAGAGATCATGCTTGAGGGTTCCATCGCCAGTGATTCCTTCATCTCAGCCGCACAGCTAGCACTGATCATCGCTGGAGGGCTTGGGACATTATATGTCGCCTATCGCATCGCGCGCGCACGCGAAAAGGCATCAAGAGCTACCGCGATCAAGATCCTCTTACCTCACGCGGCATTACTCCTCCTTATCTTCGGCATCAATCTATTCCTATTCGCCATGCCTATGGCACATAGGGGAGGTTAGATTATGATCGTCGATACTCTATACAAGCGCGTGTTAAAACCAGTCTTATTCCGTTTTGACCCTGAGTCTGTGCATCGGGGATTCACCAAAGTCGGCGTCAGCTTGGGAAACCATGCCCTTGGACGAGCTGTGACTCGAAGCCTCTTTTATTACGCCCATCCTTCATTGACGAGTACGGTCGCAGGTATCAGTTTTCCAAATCCCGTCGGACTTGCCGCGGGATTTGACAAAAACGCCCAGCTTCATAAGATCCTTCCAGAGATAGGTTTTGGATTTGCAGAACTAGGCTCTATCACTGGCGAACGATGCGCTGGAAATCCACGCCCGCGTCTCTTTCGCGTCCCAAGAGACAGATCCATTCTCGTCAATTACGGTCTCTACAATTATGGGGCGCAGGCAATATCCCGGCGTTTGCGACATACGCGATTTTGCATTCCCATCGGGTTTAGCGTCGCAAAGACCAACGATCCCTCTCTGAGCACTGAACAAGGCATCGCAGATTACGTGAAAGCCTATCGTATGATGCACCCCTTGGGATCATACACCACGATCAATGTGAGTTGCCCCAACACTGCAGATGGCCAGACATTTGGACACCCTGAGAATCTCTCCCGCCTGCTTGCAGCATTAGCAAAAGAACCGCACCAAAAACCCATCTTTTTGAAGATCAAACCCGACATGACTCCTTCACAGCTCAAAGAAGTCATTTCTATCGTCGACAAGTATGACTGGGTCACTGGATTTATCATCAGCAACCTGACCATGCATCGTGAAGGGCTCAGGACAAGCAAGGAGGCTCTTGACGCTCTCTCCCTAAAAGGAGGGTTAAGTGGAAAAGCCGTCTGTGACAAAGCCACAAATGTGATTCGCAGCGTCAGAAGACAAACCGACAAGATCATCATCGGCTGCGGCGGCATCTTCAACGGCAAAGATGCTTATGACAAGCTCAAGAGCGGCGCCTCCCTTGTCCAGATGGTCACCGGACTGATCTACGAAGGACCGGGGGTCGTGTCAAAGATCAACAGGCAATTAGTCGATCTCTTGCAGGCAGACGGCTACGGTCGCATCTCAGAAGTCGTCGAAGAGGCAAGGTCACGATGAGATGGATACTTCGGGAAAAAATAACTGAAACACCCGAAACAGTGACACTGCGGTTCGCTCCTCAAGAGTCCGTCTCCTTTCAGCCAGGACAATATTTCCTCTTTTTTGATGTGATCAAAGGCCTTGAGGAATGCCGCGCCTATTCTGCCTCTTCTTCGCCTTTGCGTTCGTATGTGGACATCACGGTGAAGTTAGTGCCCAACGCTTGCTTCTCCAAACATTTGCATAACTTACATTTAGGTGCGGATCTTGAAGTCAAAGGTCCATTTGGGGACTTTTTTCTGGACAAATCCATTGAAGGATCCCTTCTGCTCATCGGCGCTGGAAGCGGTATTGCCCCTTTACGGTCGATTGTACAACACTCGATCGATACCAATTCTGCTCGAGACATCACGTTAGTGTATAGTTCAAAGACAGCTGACCAAGTCATCTTTTTGAATGAATTCCAAAACCTGGATCACCGAGACTGTATCGATTTTAAACCGACCCTCACTCAAGAGCGCAAGAAGATGTTTAGACACGGACGAATCGATGAGTCTTTACTTCGAACTGCCCTTAAGAAAAACACACATGTATTCGTCTGCGGCCCGCCTCTCATGGCAAAATCAACAGCAAAACTCTTAGAGACCTTACACGTAGCTCCACAGAGAATACACATGGAACAGTTTTAATTTATTTAAGGAATACCGCATTTGTCATTCCCCTGCGTCGTCTTTCGATAAGACCTTTTGCTTCCAATTTGTCAAGAACCCGCGTTATCTGCACCCTTGTCATGGACAATTGAGTGGACAACTCGTTCTGAAAGACGAAATTATCCGATTGCGCCAGCGCTTCTAGCACGCGCTTCTCATCCGCAGAGACATCTTTAGGGATTTTTTTCGCCCTTATTGTCTTAGCAGACTCTTGGTTGAATATGAGCAGGAACAGACCAGATAACAGCAGAGCGATATCTAACGCAAATCCGAGATGCTTAAACGTAGACAGCCGATGCATCTCAGCAATAGGGCAGATCGTATCAGGGGGATGTATGCATTCTCCAGAAGGACCAATCTGATGCACATCGGATATGATCTTCTCCGACGTATACGCATATGCGGATCCTATCATGAAAAAAATAGCGGAGAGCGCCACTACAATGATACCCTGAATCCTTGATCTCTCCATCCTCGTTTCCTTATGCCCAGTTCTATTTAAGTTTACTGAATTGAGGAGTGTGGAGAAAGGTGCGGGAGGATCTAGTTCATTCCTTGGAATTTTGCTTTGAGCGCGCCTAAAAGTAGGTCTAGTGCGGATGAAAAGTCAAACTTGCAATGTAACTTCTCCTGCCAGTCATAGTTTATTCTTACCGT
>DATDXB010000078.1:0-7371 GCA_035289465.1 Candidatus Nanoarchaeia archaeon | reverse complement strand
CATGGGCAAGGTTCATTTAGAAGAATTGGGTGATAACGTGAAAGGAAAGGGATTCCTTATGTTCATTCCTGATTCCCCACGTCCCAAAAAAGATATCAAAATGTAATTAAAAATCAGTCAGCGAAGCTGACTTTCTTGAATGATTAAGAATCCGAAAGCATTGAATGTCGGCAACCAAGCTCGAAAAAACCATATTCTCCTTTACGGCGCGGAAACATATTACGAACTCCTACGACAAGCTTTTTAAACGTCCATCCCTTGACTCTGTCTATGGTTAAGGAGAAGAAGGAGACCATCCTCGTCTTTTGCGCCCATAATGATGATGGAGTCATTGGCGCTGGGGGGACGCTTGCCAAGTATGCCCAAGAAGGCAAGACCATCAAGACCGTCGTCTTCTCGTTTGGAGAACAATCACACCCTCATATCAAACCCCAGATCATCAAGTTCAAGCGTTATGAAGAGGCATTGAAGGCGGATAAGATCATGGGCGGAGGGGGCATCGCATTCTTGGATCTGCGTGAGATGCGGCTTCGTGCCGATGCGCAACAAAAAGGCACTGATGACCTTATCAAAGAGATTATCCTCCACGAAAAGCCATCAAAGATATTCACCCATTCCATCAATGATCCCATGCCGGACCACAGGGCTGTGCACAGGCTCGTGCTTGAGGTCGTGAAGACCATCGATCTGCCTCTTGAGGTCTACGAATTTGACGTTTGGAACATCCTGAATATCTTCCACCGCGACTTCCCTAAACTGGTCGTCGATGTGAGCGACACCTTTGCGACTAAGATCAAAGCCTTCAAAGCGCACAGTTCTCAAAAAGGCGCTCTTATCACCCTGACCTGGAAACTCTATCTCCAGGCCATCTCCCACGGGCTCACTTTCGGATATACTTATGCAGAGGTGTTCTCTCGCGTGCGATGAAACCCAAACTCCTTATCACCACAGATTGCTTCTTGCCGCGCATTGATGGAGTCGCAATCTATCTTAAGAACCTGCTTCCCTACCTTTCCAAAAGCTTTGAGGTGACCATTGTCGCACCCCGTTTTAGAGGCAGAATACCTCCGCTTCCCGCTCGAATCGTCCAGATGCCACTAGGGGCAAAGATAGCAGATACTTGGATCGCGCGATGGAATTATCGCAAGATAAAGACGCTCGTCAGCCAAAGTGATATCATCTTCAACCATACCATCGGCACCATAGGAGCTGCAGCCATTCTTGCCGCCTCTAAACTCAAAAAACCCCTTGTCTCGCATGTACACTCCTATGAATGGGACCTCTTCTCTTTGTCTGTCGATAAGTTCAAGCGCCTGGTCAGATGGGTCACGTTGAAGCTTGCTCGATATCTCTATAACAAAACATCCGCGATCATCTGTCCTTCTGCAGAAGTCCAGCACGTCTACCAATCACAAGGTATCACAGCTCCCTCATCGATAGTCGATGTCCGCATCCCGGTGAAATCCTTCTCTACAAAGAGAGAATCACACTCAGGCCTAGTCATCGGCTACTGCGGGCGCATCGCGCGCGAAAAAGGCCTCCCTTATCTCTTGAAGGCTTTTAGTTCCCTTAAACAAAGCTCCCGCGACCTGCGCTTGATGTTAGTCGGTGACGGCTTACGGACCTTGAAATGGCGCGCAAAACTCGCAGGAGCCGAGCTCATCGGTCGTGTCGATAACCCACAGCAGTACTATTCCCAGATGGATATCTTTGTGATGCCCTCCCTTACGGAAACCACATCACTCTCTACGATGGAAGCGATGAGCTCGGGACTACCTATCGTGGCGACTCCAGTAGGGATGGTCCCACAATTCATCAGAAAGAGCAAAGACGGTATCCTCGTCCCAATACAGGATGCACTTGCATTGAAACGCGCCCTGCAAGCGCTTATTGAGCAACCCTCCTTGCGAAAGAAAATGGGTTTAGCCGGCCGAGCCTATGCGCTCAAGCACTTTGATATCGAACAATCTGCGAAGAAGATTGTGGAGATTCTGCTCAAATCATCTAAAATTTCAAACTGACCACTTTAGAGATACCATGTTCATTCATCGACACGCCATAGAGCGTGTCTGCTTCTGAGATCACCTGGTCGTTGTGGGAGATGACAATGTATTGTGCGTTCTGGGTGTAGTTTCTGATCAGCTTTGCCAGCTTATCTGCGTTTGATTTATCCAATGCGGCGTCGACTTCGTCAAGCACATAGAAGTGCGCTGGCTCATGGTCTTGGATCGCGAAGAGGAAGGATAACGCAGTCATCGTCTTCTCGCCGCCTGAAAGCGACCGGATGTCAAGGAAGGTCTCACCTGCCAAACGGACCTTGATGAGCATGCCTTCAAGGAAGGGATCCTCGGCATTCTCAAGCAAGAGCTCAGCTTCACTGCCTTTTGCTGAAAGGGCAGTGAACGTGCGCTTGAAGTTCTCATTGATGATCTTGAAATTCTCCATGAAGATCTCCTTCTTCTTGCCCTCGATCTCCTGCATCATCGAAACGACGCTCTGATGTTCGCCTTCTAAGGCGGTCTTCTTCTCCTGCAAGCTGTTGAACTCCTTCTCGACAGTGTCATAGATCTCCAAGGCCTTGAGATTGACATTGCCGATATTCGTACGCATCTTCTCAAACTCAGCGATCTCTTTTTTGAGATCCTCTTCGGGACGTGAGAGGTCCAACTCGACACCCTTATACTGGTCGAATTCCGCTTCTAATGCCGCGAGTTCTGCCTTGACCTTGGCAAGCTCCAAGGAGAGCGCATTGATCTTGTACTCGACCATGCGCGATTGTTCCTCTTCTTTGTAGATCTTGGATTCGAACTCGGTGAGTTCGTCATTGAGCTTGTTTCTGCGCTCGTAGCCCTTTTTGAAACTGGCATAAAGCTTTGCTTGCTCGCCCTCTTTTTCTTTGAGGTCCTTAGAGCGCTGCTTGATCTGGCGCTCCAAGACCACGATCTCATCTTTGAACTGCTTAGTCTCCTTGTCCATGTCCTTGACGATACGAGAGGCGTTCTCTTCATCTCTCCCGAGGATGTCATCTTTTTGCACTGACACGTTCTTGTGATCGGCCTTGAGATGGATCAACTGCTCGGTGAGCTCGTTGCGCTTCTGCTCATACGCATTGAGCTCTGCTATCAGAGTGGGATTCTTGAGTGTGTTGATCTTGTCACGCAATTGCTGCTTCTCGCTCTTGAGCTTGGCCAAATCATTATTGTGGATGGAGATTGTCTCTTGGATCTCCTCTAAGTCCTTGGTGGCTTTTGTGAGCTGTTCTTTGATCTGGCTCTTGTAGTCTTTTGAGGCCTCGAGGTCATCAGTGTCGAGATGCAAGCTCTTCTCTGTCTTGATGATCTCGCCTTCTAAATTGGCCTTGAGTGTGCGCAATGACTCTATTTTTTGTTCATGATCCGCTCTTCGTGATTGCAGGTCTGAGAGCTCAGCTTCAGCTTTGTCGACAGCTCTCTGCAGTTTTTGGATGTCATCGGAGAGGTCCTCATCGATAAAACCTCCTTTGGTCTTGACCCTGAAACCGCCGACCATCGCACCGGAGTGCTCGGCTAAGTCCCCATCCAAGGAGACCATCCTTGCTGAGCCGATACCGATCTTTCTTGAGACATCGATAGTATCAACGACCAATGTGTCTCCAAAGACATGAGAGAAGACATTGCTGAATTTTGGATCATACGAGATGAGTTCTATCGCAAGACCCTTGACACCTGGCTTCTTTGAGAGATCCTTGACATTCTTTTCGATGGGGATTGGCCTGATCTTGTTGAGCGGGAAGAAGGTGGCCCTGCCGTATTTGTTCTGTTTGAGGAATTCGATGCATTTTGCCGCTGTGGCATCATCTTCGACAACGATACCATCCATTCGGTTGCCTGCCGCGACCTCCAATGCAGCTGAGAACTGGCTCTTGACACGGCCAAGCTCGCTGACCGTACCATGGACGCCGCCAAGCTTACGCCGCGACTCCAACACTTTTTGGACCGCGATATTGCCTGAGAGACGCTCTTGGATCGAGATATTCTTCACTTCCATCTTGGAGAGCTTCTCCCGATCCTCATGCAGGGCAGTCCTTAAGGAGGACATCCTTCCCGCGAGCGATGAATCATCATTGAGCAGTCGATTGAGCTCGACTGTGGCTTTCTTGAACTCCTCTTTTTTCTGTTTGAGCGCTTTGATCTCTGATTGGTGCTCCTCCTCGACTTCCTTGACTTTGCTGATGCGTTCATCAATGGTCTGAAGCTGGAACTCAAGCTTGTCCTTCTCTCTAAAGAGGATCTGTTGTTTCTCTCTTAATTCTCCTGCCTGGAGTTCTCTTGTTTCGAGATCCTTGTCGATATCCTGGATCCTGCGCTCTACTTTTTCTGATTCCTCGCCTAATTGGTGCTTTTTCTTGAAGACAGAGATCTTGTCCTCTAACTCGGTCTTTTGCTTCTCAGAGACCCTAATAGATTCCTTAAGTTCGAGATCTTTTTGCTCAAGAGTGCGCATCTTGTCCTTGATCTCGTCAAGATTCTGCGAGAGTTGGACTTTTCTTTGCTCGATTCTCGCGAGTTCATTATGACACGAACTGATACGGGTCTTATCGGATTCGACACCGACCCTCAAGTCTTCTATCTGCTTTTGCAGACCGCTCTGACCTGATTGGGTGTTCACCTCGACTTCTTGGGTGATCTTCTTGACCTCGTCTTTTCGCTCTGTGACACCTTGGCGCCAGGTCGTGATCTTGGTCTTGTGCTTATTGAAGTCTTCTGTGTGCGCTGAGACTTTCTCGTCGTAGCCTTGTTTTTCGACCTCTTTTTTCTCCATCTGGATCTTGATGAATGAGGCTTTGTTCTGACGGATCTTGTCATTGAGACCCTTGTATTTGAGCGCTTGATCGCGATCCTTACTCAAGTCCTTGAGGTTCTTCTGACGCTCTTTGAGGATGATCTCTGATTCTCCTAATCTGCCTTGGACTCTTTCCAGTTCTCTTAGCGCTTGCTGGCGCTTCTCTTCATAGACGGAGATGCCTGCGATCTCCTCGATGATCTGTCTGCGCTCTACTGGCGACATCTCGACTAATCTGACGATGTCGCCTTGGAGAATGATGTTGTAGCCGTCAGGATTGATCCGTGCTAATGCGAGGAGGTCGAGGACTTGCTGTCTGGTCCGTTTTTCGTCATTGATGCGATAGTCTGAGGAACCATCTGCCTTGACGGTCCTTGTGACTTTGATCTCGTCTTGGTCTGCGGGGAACTTGCGTTCTTTGTTGTCAAAGAAAATCGAGACTTCTCCTTTTTTTGCAGGTTGCTTTGATTTGCCGCCATTGTAGAGTAAGTTCGCGCTCTTTTCCGCTCTTAATGATTTTGAGCCTGATTTTCCTAGCACGAAGCAGATGGAGTCTAAGATGTTGGATTTGCCTGAACCATTAGGACCCATGACACAGTTGAAGTCATCACCAAACAAGAGCTCAGTGCGTTCGCCAAAACTCTTGAAGCCGTGCATCACGATCTTGTTGATCTTTGTCATAGAATCGTCTCTTTTTTGGCCCTCTTGTTGACGACAATTGGGTGTGGGGCACTTTTAAAGGTTTGTGGCGGAGGAGTATTAGTTTCTATATGTAAATTTATTCTTGCTCTGTGCTATCCATCTAACTGTAAAACCCATCGTTATCCTCTCTTGGATTGGGCAAGCAGTCCCCGTCGGTATAGGAATCCACTCGTGAATCCTGACAGGCTTCGCAGCTGCTGGAGAATGTTTTGAGACTGCCATCTCCTCTGATGCCGCAGACAGGGAGGTATACCTCTGGACAGATGTTACCTTGGCGATCTTCATAACGGCAGAGTTTCTCTTCGCTGTAGTCTGAATACTCTGGGTTTGTGCTCGTCTTGAGGATGCAACCACAGCCGCAATCATCAAAGAACGCTTCTTGTCCAGGCTCACAGGCAAATCGTGCTCTACTACATGAGTCTGCGTCCTTGAGGACAAACTTTCTTGACGGATCTGAGTAGTCACAGACAATGGCCTCTGAATTTTGTCCTGTCAAACACGCCTCAAAGTCACAATCTGGAAGGACTCTTTGCACAAATGAGCCATCGGGACATTCCCTATATTCGTTATCGCAACCTGTAGGTTCTTGTGACGGGCCAGGACATCGCGCAAAAGAACAATCTGGAGCAACCCTACCTACAAACGAACCATCCGGACAGGCCTTGGCATCCATGGTGCACGCCACATTATCCTGCTCCTGAGTGACGGTGTCGCAGGAGGCGAGAATTGCCATCGCTACGATCAGATAGCAGAATCCCTTTCGCATCTATCGACACAATCGCAGATCATATTTAACCCTTTTGGGGCCAGGGCATTTCTGATGAATTTCTTGAATTCGTCTCCTGACATTCTTCTCATCAATGATCAGGATTGATTGTTCGGGGATTATGCTGGTGGACTTCATTAATGTCCTGATAGATGCTATCCGTGCTCACCAGAGTCTCGTTGTGGATAATTGCGCAAGCGGCGTGAATAGCGTCAAAAATCTGAAGCTTCTCATGGGTGTGCATCAATTCCTGGCTTTTCTGCATCACCTTTTCATCTAGCGGGAGTATCTGAATGCCGAAATCCTTGACCTTCTTGAGCGCATCAAGAGCTTCTTTGCGCGAATATTCCCGGAGTAAGACGATCCTTGCCTCGACGATGGTAAGCGTCGATGTCTTTGCGGGCTGAAGATCCTTAAGCCTCACATAGGGTTTGAGCCAATCTTGCTGCTTGATGAGCGCAAGGATGATGTCGGTGTCCAGATACATCTCTTCACTTACCCCTGAGTATCCGCCCTTTGATCTCTTGATAGGCATAGTCTTCAGCGCGCTGATGCGTGCGCCGTGACATCATCACCACAAGCCGCGCGCCGAATTTGAGGGCATCGCTACGACTCGTGAATTCTCCCTGCTCGACCATCAGGTCAATCTCTTGCGCAAGCCCCTCTGGGAGAGACACAGGAACCAGCTTTCTACCCGCTTTAGTCATATATCCCCATATACAACGGTTATATATTAACATAACGGCAGTCTTAGCCCTAGGACTCCGCCAGCTTTTTAAGGGAACTTTGCCCAAAGAGGGGTATGGATGAACGTTTGCGTACTGTTGAGAGGGAATGGAAAGCGGGTTCGCCAGAGGCGGGTATGAGATGGGTGCGTGAGCGAGTACGATCCGGAGGTCCTCAGGTAGAGCGTGAGGCTTTGTGCATAGTCCTAGAAGACCGCGTCTCCGATTTTGGGCACTGTCCTAATATATGGCTCTCAATTGCCAATGCAAAAAGTTCCCCCACGTCCATAATTTATGTGTTAACCCTTCCTCCATTCCTGGCGACATTTTTCCATGCAATGGTTTAACAAAATTCCA
>DATDXB010000077.1:0-3650 GCA_035289465.1 Candidatus Nanoarchaeia archaeon | reverse complement strand
GAGGTGTGGTTATCGTCGGTAGAATATAATCTTATCGACGATAACCACTTATTTTCTTTATAAACCAAGTTCCACACGCAATCAAGGTTCCAAGAAGTCGCTATTTTTGTCGAAATCACGGACTAATCAGAATGTCTCATATGACCTTAAGATTCTTAAGATCCTTGCACACCGATGGTGACACAGAAAAGCCGGAGTTTGAGATTACCCTGGGATTTTACCACGGCCGGATGGAAGACGTCAAACACAGCGAACTGTTCATCCCTCGATTAGGGGGCTTTGGCTGCTCTGAGCTCAGACATTTTGGACCCGGCAACGCAACCGTCAAATACCTACAGTCCAAGGACCCAGGCTACTCAAAGGCCTTTGTCAAGCTTGTTGCCACACTCACGGACAAAAGCTTTGCTACTGCAGGGGCGACCTTACGAAATTGACTTTTTATTGTTTTTATCTTTTCCGAACATCTATATCCCATAGATATATATCCTAGTCTCACTATAGAAATACTATCCGTGGGTGGGACGGGGGATTGGGAGCTATGAGACGAGAAGCTTTCAATAGGAAATTTTACGGGGAGATCTATCATTTCGGCGATCTTGAAGAGCATGACTACGGCATGGCTCAAGACTGGCCAGATGATTGGGAGAATTAATTTTTGTTTACTTTCTTTTTAGTATAGCGACAGCTTCGACGTGAGGAGTCTGCGGGAATAAGTCACATACCGCTAGGTCTGAGAGTTGGTACTCGTTGAATCTGACGAGTTCTTTTGTCATCTGTTGAGGATTGCAAGAGACGTAGACGAGAACGTGAGGAGATAGAGCCTTGATCTTTTGGATGGTCTTTTGATCCATGCCAACTCTCGGAGGGTCGGTGATGAGCACGAGATCATTATGCGACTGGGCTAACCTACCTACTGTTGACGCATCTGCCGAAACAGCTTCGAGGTTAGAAATCTTTTGCCTCTTCACATTTTCTTTTGCGCATTCAATATTGACTGATTCGATGTCGACGATATAGGTTTTACTGAAGATGTCTCTTAATGAGAGACCAAAAGTGCCTGCGCCACCATAGAGGTCGATGAGGACATCAGTGGAGAGGCAATTGTCCTCTAATAGTTCACGACAATAAGCGATCATCTTCTCTGTCATCTTGGTGTTGTTCTGAAAGAAGCCTTGGCTTGAGAATTCAATGATGGTGTTGTGGAGCTTCTCTTGCATGGTGAGCGAGCCCTTGACTGCGAATGCCTCTGGAGAAAGACTCATATCTTTGTCTTTGGGCAAAGTAGCGATGACGACATTTGTCGCTGTGGAGATGGTCGCGTAGTCCTTGAAGAGATCGATATGTGCTTGAAGGGCAGGCGAGTCTTCGTTGAGGACAAAGGAGACTGTGGAGGAAGGGATGTGTTCTGATGAACGGATGACGATGTATTTCGCACAGCCAGATTGTCTGCGCGTGTCAAAGGGGATGAGGTCTCTCTTCTTTTGGTCCCACCATACTGCGACTTCTTTGAGCAGATTGTTGACGCCCTCATTTGCGATGGGACAATTGGTGACAGGGATGATCTGGTCTTTTGCATCCTTGTGCCTAAGACCTGGACCTTGTGCGGTGGCTATGAAGTCCATACGAGATCTATACCCATAGGGTTTGTCTGAGAAGACCTTGACAGTTTCTGGCAGCTTGATACCACAGCGCTCCAGACTCTGGAAGACCATCTGCTTCTTGTTGTCCAGCTGGACTTCGTAGTCAATGTGCTGGGAACTGCAACCGCCGCAGGAGCCAAAGATCGGACAGCTCGGATTTGTCATACGAGAAATAATCCCCTGGCCCATATAAAGATAGTGACCTTGAAGGGGCTATGGCTTACAGTCTCTCTGCATAGGTGGCTCGTGGTTAGGTCCGTGATCCAAAAGAGACTGTCCCCTACTTGCTGAGCCGTCTAGGGCCACAATATCGCGCAGTCACGAGTCCAAGATTGGGCAGGACTAACAGCAAGGAGCAATATATCTTTGTCTATCGCACAGACAAGGTCGAAGCGCAAGGTATTGACAAGGTCTTTGAAGACAGCGGTGATTGGTTTGAGCGCGAACCTCATGCCCAGCGCTTCAGATCAGGACGATTCACCTACGTATCGGTCAACATCCATGTGAAACCTGATGACGCCTCAAGGGAAATCGGCCATCTTTCAGATGTCGTCGAAGATATGCGCGTTCACTATCAAGAGGAAGATGTCATCACCTTGGGTGACTTCAATGCCGACGGGCAGTACTTCAATGAATTCCAGCCCAATCTGTTCAAATCCCCAGAATATCTCTGGCTCATCGATGATGGCCAAGACACTACGGTCGCGCAAGGAGCAAATATCTATGATCGAATGGTGATCAGGATGGCGGCGACAGAACAGGACTATGCAGGGTCCTCAGGTGTTGACAGGACTGACCTGCGTTTTGGTATCCCTCAAAGTGAGGCAGCAAGAATCAGTGACCATCATCTTGTCTGGGCGCTCTTTCACACCCACAAGGACCAGGACGGATCAAGGATCTCGCTGCCCCTCCTTAGCCGCTGGTCCTCAATGTTTTTAAGCTGAGCTCGTTCTGGAGAAGGATATGGAGCACCGTGTCCAGAAGCTTATGTCCCAAGCAGGTATAGCTTCGCGAAGAAAAGCTGAGGACTTGATAGCCCAGGGAAAAGTCAAGGTCAATGGGATCACTATCAAGTTAGGTGATAAGGCGGATCCAGAACGAGACGAGATCTTAGTTGAGGGCAAACCTATCAGTCTTCAAGAACCAATCCATATCGCGCTCTATAAACCAGTAGGAGTCGTCTCCACCACGCACGATCCTTTTGGCAGGCAGACTGTCGTTGATCTGGTCCCTATCAAAGAGAAACTGTTCATGATAGGTCGTTTGGACAAAGACGCGGAGGGGTTAGTGGTCCTCACCAATGATGGGGACTTAGCAAACCGAGTCATGCATCCACGCTACGAAGTCACCAAGACCTATGAGGCGCTCTTAGACAAGCCTCTGGCTCAGATTCACGAGAAGACCCTCAAGCAAGGAGTTCTCATAGAAGGCCGTACCGTGCATTGCCATTCTGTGGAGATGCTTATGGTCCATCTCATCAAGATCACCATCCACGAGGGCCGAAAGCACATCGTCAAGCGTCTCTTTGAGGAATTGGGCTACACGGTGGTCGGGCTTAAGAGAGTCATGATCGGCAAGCTTCCCTTAGGCAGACTTAAACCCGGTCAGTGGCGGAATTTGTCCAAACATGAGATTGAACTGCTTACTTCTTCTTTAGCGTAGATTCCAAAAAGAGAGAGCGGGTCGCATAGGTATATACTTTTCGCAATTGAGGATGGGTCAAATAATAGGAGGTGAACAGGATCTGCAAGAGTCCGCCCAGAATGGACAAGCCCAAGAAGGGTTCGAGGTATTGGTAGAAGGCGAAGTAGCTTTGTTGTACTGCTGCCATCCAGTAGACAAAGGCAAGAAGCGCAGCGGCAGTCAGACTGATCATGTCGGTGATCAAGAAGTCGACGGCAAATACGATAGAATACCACGTCCGCCAAAATCCTCCCTTGACATAACGCTGCAATCCCCCATAATATCTGCCGAATTCTGCTACGCGGGAGATGAAGCCAAAAGCGACAA
>DATDXB010000076.1:0-9208 GCA_035289465.1 Candidatus Nanoarchaeia archaeon | reverse complement strand
CAACAAAAAAAGACTACACAGCAGCATCGGCTACAAGCCACCCATAGAATACGAGCAAGAATTATTAAATACCAGTACCGAGGCTTAACTGATTGGGAACCAACAAGGGTTCACTCCAATAGCCCTTGAGGCTATCGAGCTCCTTTGTGAGCTCTTCACGCTTGCCTGACACTAATTCTGCCCACTTCTGCTCCTTATAACTGGGCGGCTTTCTCTGAGAGTTTGTCCTTCAACTCGTCGAAATGGGCTTCCTCTTCCTTTGATAGAGGCTTTGCCATCCTAATCCATCAGGCGCTTCTTGATCTCGTCGATATCGGTGATCGCGCCTACTTTCTTGGCGAATTCCATGTACTGATCCTTTGGCACTAGATCTATCTTTGAGACATAGACCATCAAGGGTATCTTGAGCTTCTTGACCCGGTCAAAGAGCTCGAGTTGGTCCGCTAAGGGATACGGCTCTGTCAAGTCAAAGACGTAGATTGCCTTGTTCGCCAAGATGGTGAGCGCAAGATACGCGACCTTTTCAATGGAGTTCATCTTCTCTGGCCTGTTGAGCGTTCCTGGCGTGTCAAGGATCTGGATCTTGGCCCTGCCCTTATCCTCTCTTTCGACAGCTGACTGGGCAAGCTCCTCTTGAGTAGGCTTCTTCTTGACATCCTTGTACATATAACCGACATTGACCCCCTTTGTCGTGAAGGCATACGGAGCGATCTCTGCTTTTGAACCAGTGAGCTTGTAGAGCAAGGTCGTCTTTCCGACATTGGGGAAACCGACGATTGCGATGGTAGGAATTCCCGTGCGGACATTGGGAAAGTCGAGAATCGTACGTCTAGCATGTTCTAAAATCTTGAAATTCTCCCTGATCTGCTTAAGAATCGAAGAACAACGGCCATAGAACTCTCTGCGCTGACTGTTCATCACTGACGGCTGAGACGAAGCATTGATCTTGTGGTTGATCGTGGTGCCAAAAGCAAGGATCTGATTGTGAGCCCAGTTGATCGCGCCCAACGACTTCTTGAGCTGTCCATAATCCAATGTCGCCTTGATGAGTTCCCTGTAGAACTCGTGCAAGTCATCGATATCAGGGAAACTCTTGAGCGTGTCCATGAGCTTCTCGCAAAGCACAGTCCTTACGATCTTGACCTTCATTGATTCGATCTGCTTGGACCTTCCGATATTACTCTCAGAAATGAAGCCACCTCGCATCTGAGCGGCCTTCTCCGTGGCCTTCCTGAAGGCGACATCTATGTAGAACTTATCGTCTTCGACTTTGAGGATGTCATGAAATCCCATATCTATAACCCATTTCAACAACGCTTATAAAGGTGGTGGCTTGCCTTGGTCTTTGAGTGAGGATACGTTATCTTCAAGCACCTATGACTCATCATGCACTCTTAGGTTTTCGACAACTCTTGCACAACCCTGAAAGCTATCAGGATCTCAGTAAGATCATCATAGAATCCCAAAAGCTATTTTCGCACGATCCAGGGTTGATCTTTGCAGTGGCAGTTTGCGGAGATAATCCCTTTCCGTTTCTTCAATCAGAGAAATTGCTTGATAAAGTAAGTTATCTTGACGTGAGCTCTCACTCTTCCTCTCCAGCAAACTGCGCACAAATGTCAAAAGATCTCTTCAAGCCAGGGAGTAAAAACATAGTCATCCTCTATTATGACTCAAAAAAACGAGGACTCACCTTCCCTTTCGCGTTTCTTACAGAATTCTCAATCCTTCTGAACGTAGACCTTGTAGGCCTTTCAGACTCTGATTTTC
Organism: Candidatus Nanoarchaeia archaeon; assembly: GCA_035289465.1. Taxonomy (GTDB): domain Archaea; phylum Nanobdellota; class Nanobdellia; order Woesearchaeales; family JAGWAF01; genus DATDXB01. The sequence continues at coordinate 7,438 of DATDXB010000076.1, read as the reverse complement.
AGATCCCATACTCAGCGATCAAACGCAGTTATCTTGATGCAAAAGAGAAAATCAGCGAATTGAACACACCTGTGCTCTATTTGCCCAGGCGATCCCATCGTAGTCTTGAGCTTGAAGGATACCCTATCAACCGCTTTGCCATGGAAGACATCGAAAACGCATACTACTGGGTGGTCACCAAGAGAGTGGATCGCTTCAAGAATCTCGACCTTCAATCAGGACTCTGTTTTCTCAATCGAGCTGCATGTTTGATCCTGGATTTCTCAAAGACCGGGGTCTGGACAGGCGCCATCGATACGCCCATACAGATCAAGCAACATAAGGGTGATGTGGTTGAGGGTATCATCATAGATACGAATCCCCAGAACATCTCTACGATAAGTCCCGATATACAATTTAAGAAAATCAAAGAGCTTGAGGATCTGTATGGTTGTCCTCTGGGACAGCTCATCGATTTCGCGTTGCACCATCCAGAATGCTTGATGGATGATTGGGCCAAGTACTTGCGACAAGAAGAACGTAAGATGATCCTGGATAAGATCCTCTACGAATATGGGAATTATCAGTCTAAAGCGTGAAGTCTACAAATGGAGAAGTTTGCAGTACTCTCCTCGACGATGTCCTGAAATCCCATATCTATAACCCATTTCAACAACGCTTATAAAGGTGCTGGGTTTTGCCCCATCTCGAGGGAATATTATATGTCGAGACTTGCAGTATCCATACACGGTACAGGGCACATCGGGCTTCCACAAGGCGCAGTCTGGGCCCAACATGGTATTGATGTTGTCTGCTATGATACTAACGAGTCCCTCATCCGAGAACTTTCTCGAGGAACAATCAGGATCAAAGAAACAGGACTGGACGAGATCGTGAAATCAAGCGTTGAAGCAGGACTCCTTCGATTCAGCAGCAATCTCGTCGATACCGTGCAGAATCGCCGCATCCACGTTCTCACTGTCCCGACTCCTCGTTCTGAGGATGGCACTGCAGACACACAATATGTCGAACGAGCGGCATTAGGTATCGCTGCCTGCGCTTCAGGCTCCAAAGATCAGGGACTCCGATTATATGTTATCAAGAGCACTGTGCCTGTCGGTACAGCACAACGCGTCAGATCTCTTCTTGAAGAGAAAGGTTATGGGAACTTTATCGTCGTCTCCTGCCCAGAGTTCATGCCTGAAGGCCGTGCGATCCAAGACCTCACCAAACCCAGCCGCATCGTTGTGGGAGTTGATCACTCAAGCCCTATTACCAACAGGCCATTGATCTCATGCACCAAGTCCACGCCCCGTTCATGCAAAATCACCCCGAAAAGTTCTTGGTCATGTCCAATGAAGGGGCCGAACTGGTCAAATATGGCGCAAACGGCCTCCTTGCCACCAAGATTACTTTCATGAACGAACTTGCAATCCTTGCTGAAATGGCAGGGGCCGATATCAACCCCATTCGAAGAGGTATCGGGATGGACACCAGAATCGGAGAGGACTTTCTGTATCCAGGACCTGGCGCTCGAGGACCATGTTTTGAGAAGGATGTCGACTCCTTGGTCGCACAAGGAAGAGCACATGGCGTTGATCTCTCAATTATGGCTGCAGTGGCACAGCGCAACAGTAGACAGATGTATATTGGGGCAAATAAAGTCATCGCTCATCATGGCGCATATCGCGGAAGCCTCATAGGCAGACGAGTCGGCCTCTGGGGTGTCGCCTTCAAGAAAGATGTTGCAGACACTCGCACCTCCTCAAGTATCGAGACTGCCCAACGACTCCTTGAATGGGGTGCGGAGGAAGTTCCCTACTTTGATTGGGTCCCTGCAGCCGGTGAAAACTTCATGGCAGAGCTCAAATACAGAAACATCCCTACAGAACGAGTGCGACTATGTCGCAGTATCGCAGAGGCCGCGGATTGCGACGATATCGTCTTGCTCAATGATTCCCGACAATTCAAGACCGTCCATCCTTCTGAATCAATACCTGCAGCTCGTAAAGGTATCTTTGCTGACACTAGAAATATTCTCACCACAGAACAAATCGATGGTCTACAACAAAGAGGTTGGGTGTATACTGGCAATGGACGATATGGATTACCTCAACCTGCAGCCAAGCGTTACCTCGAGCTTGCGGAGAATACCTGATTTCTTATGGCAAAAATCCTCGTCACCGGCGGCGCGGGCTTTATCGGCAGTCATCTTACTCGACGATTAGTCAAAGATGGGCATGATGTCTTAGTGTTTGACAAAAAAGATGAGGTTGAGGCAAAGGCCAAGCTGGGCGATATCTGGGGAGAGTTTGGTTATCTTCATAATGATGATTATCGTTCTATCACAGATTCTGCTTGGAATGGTGTTGATACTGTGTTTCATCTTGCAGCAGAACGCTCTGTCCCTCGTGGCGAAGACTTTCCTGAACTTTTTGACACAGAGAATGTCTTGAAGATGAGGCAGTTACTCTCTGCGGCACATAAGCATGGCGCATCTCGATTTGTCTTCTCCTCAAGTTCTTCAGTCTACGGAGGAAAGGACTGCAATGGTGTTCAACGCGAGGATATGCCGCCAAGTCCCACGTCAGTCTATGCTCAAACCAAGCAGTTTGGCGAACAATTATGCCAGTATTTCTCCCGCAAGGGTCTTGCAGCAGTCGCTTTGCGCTACTTTAACGTCTTTGGCCCTCACCAGGATTTAGACAACGCTTATGCGGTGGTCATCCCTAAATTTATCACCGAAGCGCTCGCAGGCAAGCCTATCCCTGTTCAGTGGGATGGCCAGCAAAGCCGCGATTTCACCTTTGTTGATAATGTTGTCGCCGCTAATATCTGTGCAGCAAATGCTCTAAAAACTAACGTTTCGGGCAGCGTCTATAATGTGGCAAATGGCAAATCGCATACTATCCTTTATCTCGCTCAACGGGTGATTGAGCTCACAGGATCATCATCTCCTATCGTCGTCTCTGGCATACAACGACCAGGAGATGTCTACAGGACCTGCGGGGATCCAACCCAAGCGAGCCTAGGCATGGGTTACACCGCTCAAAGCTCCTTTGATGCAGGACTTGAGCTCACCGTGAAGTGGGCCATGCAACGCCACGCGCGCGGCGAGAAGCCGTTTTGAATACAGGGTTATTTCTCTGAAACCTGTTCACCTACCCCAAAAGGTTTAAAAACGCCTTGGGGTTTCATCGACGAATTAAAAGGGTCCATAGCTTAGCCCGGTAGAGCATCTGGCTCTTAACCAGAGGGTCGAGGGTTCAAATCCCTCTGGACCCGTTGTAAGTGCCGGAGCTTAATAATCGGATATCAAGAGTAAGCTCCGGCAGATATAGTAACGGAGTGAGAATATACAAAAATCAAGCCCCGTTACTATATTTTCTTTATTTTTCCACTTCAAATGTGGAGAACTCTTTCTTGGCCATGCTCCATTTCGCTTTGACATTATCGACCTTTGAAGCGCCAGGGCCCTGTTTGGCAAAGGAAAGCAATTGTTTGAGGTGTTCCAAATCGCCTTCCGCTACTACTTCCACATGATCATCTTCTGTGTTTCTCACCCAACCAGTGAGGCCTAATGATCTTGCCTGAGTTTGGATAAAATCTCTATAGAACACACCCTGTACTCGCCCACTGACCACGAGATGGAGCCTTTTGTCCATGCTACTTACTGCACGGTGAACAGACCAACGTACCCTCTAGAGGATGCAAGTGCTTTGCGTACTCCCCGCATTGTTGGCAGACACCCTCTTCTTGCGTGAGACGGGCGAGTTTTGACTCCTCCTCTCTGACATCCAATCGGTCGACAAGAAGATCAAATAATTCGGGCTCTATGCGCAGAACGTCTTTCATCGTGAGAAAACCAGCAAGCTCGCCGTTGTTGACGATAGGAAGATGCCTGATGTCATGCTCGCTCATCAACGCAAGAGCGTCAAGGATATCCTCGGAGCCAGTCATCGTGACGAGCTCTTTCTCCATGATGTCTGCTGCGGACAACTCAGCAGGTTTCTTGGATTGAGCCACCGCTTTTCTGACGATATCTTGTTCTGTGAGAATACCTAATAACTTCGCGCCGTCTTTAATGAGCAGAGAACCCACATTCTCCTCTTTCATGATAGCCGCACACTCTGCGATCGTGGTCTGAGGCGGCACGCACAATGGTTGACGCGTCATGGCATCGCAGACCATGACTCCGGTTTTCATCGTCGCCATCTATCGTTTAGCGATGGAAAGCTAAGATATAAACTTATGGCAATTACTTATGCGGAGTCACTTGTATTTTTGTAGAAATCACTTCGAGGCATAATTCCCCAGCTTCCTTGATATTCTTCATCAATTCATCAAGCGTATCGCCTTGGCTGAGACAGCCCTTGAGTTCGGGAACCTTCCCGACATAGACTCCGTCTTCGTCTTGGGAAATCAATACGTGGAATGTATAGCCCATGGTCTTAGTTAAGGGATCTACTATTAAATACCCCTTCTATCGAGCTGTAGGTACTCATTTGGAGATAACACCTTTATCAAATTCGTCAGCTTACCCGATTCAGAAGTCCTCAGTCTTGGCGTGGAATAATGATGTCCACTCTTCCTTCCAGTCCAAGAGACTTGAACATGTCCCGAGCAATGTCGACTGCTCGAGCGACTTTGGCTCTAGGACCATAGAACTCTTGGCCATCCCGAGGAATCACCCTCAGAGATTCAAGGCCCTTCAAATCATATCTGCCCATCATCTGACTGACTTCTTCGTTCACGATTAGCTTTCCTCGCGAATCAAAGGAGTACCCACTTGGTGGTAAGACTTGTTCTAGTTCGTCTCTCGCCATCATTTTAGCAATATGTCCATACATAGAGTTGGTAGCCCCTTTAATCTTGTTCTGGAGAGATTGATTAGTCTCTTTTTCGGCGCGTTCCTCCGACTTTACCTTAGCGATACCATTTTTCAATTTCCGAATCAATCCTTTCAGCTCGCGGACATCCTCTCCTCGAGATTGGGCTATCTTCAATAACGGAGAAGCTTTTCGGAGAACCTGATCCGCATGAGTCTTTTCGGCTTCAATTGCTTTCCCTTTTTCAGAAGATATGCCTTGGAGCGTCCGATTATAGATTGATTCGTATATTGCCCTGAGACCTTTAAATGTTTCAAACAATCTTTGATCCTCGGGCAAGGTCGCATAGAGGTTCCTCATCACCCTTAGCCCTTCATAGATGACTGATGGCTCAGCCCCTTCGACAGGAAGCACAAGATCCCCCCTTCGAATTTGTGTCCAAAATGATCCCATCATCTCCTGGAGCCCCTTATGTTTGATGACAAAGGGACAGACCGCTCTTGGCAACTTGACGGCCCATAAATTCTCCTCGACTGATTTAGCCGTCGCAATAACACTTTCGCTCCATGCAGATTCATCTTTGTTCTGTTTTGCTACCTCTTGAATATTGTCCGAATAAGCCTGCATCACAATCGGATGTAAAATATCCCTTAACATTCCAGCATCACTTCTTCTTTGATCATGAGGGACAATGCTGATCCCTTCAGGAGTCGATTCTCCGCTTGAAGCGGACACCAAACCCCACTTTAGACCCGGGTGTGGAGTTCGGCTTGGTTGCATAGGTTGAGATGTAGGTATAACAGGATTTATCGACGTCACCAGGACACTTGAGTGATCATCATTGACGTGTCTTGCGAAATAATTGACCACATAACTGAGCTCCTCCGCTAAGGACCTCCTGGGGGTTGAGCTAGGTGATTGCGAGGACTGACGATGATTTCTTCCAGAGGGTCTTCTCGCAAGGTAACTCTTCACCCCCTGCCTGAGGGTCTTCCAGATATGATATGCCGCTGCGAGATTACCCTGCGGAGCGCTCCAATCACTTTGAGGATTTGATTGATATGATACCACATCTCTGGAGAAGTCAGCGAGATAAGAATCAATTCCAGACAATACACCAAACGTGCGATGATCCTCTGGAGCCACCACCTCGCCAGCTAACCATTCTCTCACGGTTTTGGAGGTGACTACTGACACCTGGTCGGGACCTGCTGCGACCAAGAGATTATGGACTGCTGTCGTTGCCTGAGCATAATCACCTATACTGATGTCTTGGCCTTCGTGGAGCAATTGCCCTGAGGTCACCCCTGGGAAATGCTGGCCACGCAATAACGCCAATCGCAGGTTTGGAATTGCTTGATTTTGAGCATTAGTTGTGTGCAGCATTCCCTTTGAGGTCCTATACCTGGTACTCGCAGCTTCCAATAATCCCAGGGCATCGATTTCGGCAAGCGAACGATCAATGCGTTGGTTATGAAATAGGACCTTATATCCTCCCATTCCGCGTTCGCCATCAACACTGGTGGAGTTGACTAGTCGTTCAAGTTCGCCTATAGTTATTGGCGCAAAGGTGTTCGCACCGATTTCGAGAAGAGTAGTATGGTTGTCGCAATAGATCTCTCCTGAAGCTATCGTGTTGACATGGAAGTCCGCCATAGGCGCCCTAACCCCCACTTATTTTTAAAGATGTAGGTCCCTATGGCACAGAACGGATCACGCCCGATGCACCATCACTTCGACGTGCTTGCCAAAGAGCTTCTTGAGGTCCTCAAAGAGCTGTTCTTTGATGAAGACACTGCGAGGGAACTTCGCTGTCGCGAGGTGTTTTTCGAACTCTTCGATAGTGGATTTTTGGACAGATCCGAGAGTGCCTTCCTTGGTGATTTGCGTCTTCTGATATTCTCTTTGTGGAGCATCAAGATCGGGGATGATGAACGCGATGTCCTCAAGCAATATGATCTCGCCGAACTTCTCGCCATACTTGACTCGGATTCTTGCTCGTTCAAGCTCTTTGCCTCTTTCTCGCTGGAGGAGCTCGACTAAGAATCTGATAAGTTCTCTTGCGGTCTTCCTTGCCTGGTCGACTTCGGTCTTGGTCAATTTCTTGGCATCATAATCCTTCTTTGCAGCCTGAAGTTCATTGATTAAGCGCAAGAATCGCTCAGGGACCTTGCCGGTCTGCACTAGGTTCTTCTCGAATTTGGGTGCGATCAGCTGTTCAGGAACATGCGACTCTCCGCCCAAGGTCAAGATATCGCGGATGACGGTGATGACGCTCTCATATGAGTGGAGCATGTCTTCTCGCTCCTTGATGATCTCGATCTCGCCAAAGAGCTTCTTGATGCGCTGGAGATAGTCTTCTGAATCGCTGAGGAGATCGTCAATCTCTTTTCCTGTGATCTCTTTGGTCGTACCATGCTCGATGTCCTTGTAGTACTGCCGGATCTTTCGCAAGATATCGACATACTTCTTCTCTAAGAGCTTCTCTTTTTTGACAAAGACCTCTTCCATCAGGTTGATAGTCTCTGCAGGAGTGGGCGGAGGGAGGCCGTAGAGCATGATGGCTGCTTGCGCAGGCGTCAAGGTAGACCAGTAAATGTCTGCCTCTACCAAGTCCTTGATACGACGCT
>DATDXB010000075.1:0-4271 GCA_035289465.1 Candidatus Nanoarchaeia archaeon | reverse complement strand
AAGCAAGGTAGTTTACTCTCTATGGCACCCGATACAAGCAAGCGTTTGATCACCTTTGGCTGGCTTTCAGCTGCGGGCAAGAAGAAAAAGAAGGAGGTAGAAGAGAAGGGAGGGGATTGGATGGTCTATGTGGATTCCCTGACCGAAGATAAGCAGGAGGAGCTTGCGGATCATCATTTAGTCGAGATCGCCCATAATCAGATGTTGGTGAGCGACTATCCCAAGCCAGAGCAGTCATACCATGTCATTTATGAGAGCTACTCCCGTCCTTTGGAGTCCTACTATTTTTGGGCCATGAATCACTTCAATGACCTGATGTTTGGTCATATCGAGAAGATCACCGATATTTTCGCAGCCTCAGAGCAATCCGCCCTCTTTGGTTCGTCTGCTCAGCGTTTGGGTCTTGCCCAGGACAAGGTCACTAATTTCTTGGTCTCAATCGGTAGGCTCGTCAAGGATCTCTTTGCCATGGTCAGGGAATTGCGCATCATGGATGAGCGTTTGGAGTTTTATCAGGGTGTCAAGTCGCCTGATCCTAAGATACGCGATATCAATGAGGTCGCCTTAAAGTCCCTCTATGTCGAACTCGTGGAGGGAGGGGCGAAGAATGTCAATTCAGTCTATGGTCTTGCTCGCGAGCTTCAATTCGTCACCTTGCCTGATCTGTTCTTTTCCGTTCATCCGCAATCAGTGGCGGAGATCGCAGATACCGTCAATAAGTTGGATTTCAACAACAAGGTCAAGGAAGTCCTGGCGAAGAAATTGATGGTATATCTGAATTGGCGTGAAAAGACGGGGCAAGAGCAGACCAATAGGAGAAGCCATCTCATCAAGTATTTGCGTCAGCACTATGACGCGATCCAACTCTACCTCACCTGGGTCCGTCCCTATCTCAAGCACATCAAGCGCTTGGGCACGCAGGAGAAGTTCCTTGATTCAAAGGATCTTATCGCGGCCTTTGAGGGGGCCATGATGGAAATAGAGGTCATGGCCTATCGTAAGGTCGCTGATATGGATGATGTCTATGCGATCATCTTGCTCAACTTCCTCTATCGCACCTCGCCCACAATGCCCTTTCAGGGTGGCGACTATAAGCAGGGTCCCTTGCACATGGGTAAGATGGAGGTCCGTTGGCGTTCCTATGCCTGGGGTATGGATGAGATTAATCGCTACAAGTCCATGCGTAATGTCGAGGGCTTTGAGATGCTGGCATCAATTGATGTTTCGATCAAGCAGGCGATGGAGGAGTTGGGGGCTTCCCTCAAGAAGTATCTCCTCGAGGCTGGCGAGCGTTTTGAGGAGAAGGAGCTCTCAAAAAAGGAGCCTCCCAAGGAGAAGCCGCCTTCGATTCTCGATCCTTTCCTCTCGATTCCAAAAGGGATTGGGGAGATGTTTGGCGGATTGATCCCCTCAGTCAATATCAAATCGTGGTTTAGTTCTGAGGCTGAGAAGAAGTACGCAGAAGAGCAGAAGAGAGCAAGCAATCAGAGCAAGGCATCAGGTATTGTCAAGGTGTTCTGCACAGTCCACTGGAAGAATTTCAAGAAGGCTCATGGTTTTGTCACGTGGTAAACTAGCGATCGCCTGGCTTCTGGCTATGGCACTGGCTTTTCACGCAGGTTGGGCTCTATCCTGTGGGGCGCAGATAACAGAAAACACTGTTCTTGACCAGGATCTCTCCTGTGATGGCACGGCTCTTATCATAAACGCGTCGCAGATCACTTTGGATTGCCAAGGCCATATCATCGGCGGCAGAGGTTTGGGTAATGGGATTGAGGTCGTCGTCTCAAACACGATAGTCCGGGACTGCAAGGTCGAGGGTTTTGAGAATGCGGTGGTGGTGCAGGGCGCGCAGGGTGTGAGTATCCAAGGCTCCGTGCTTTCTGCGAGCTTGATGGGGGCCTCCTTATTTGAGTCGCAAAGCGCCACACTCACAGACAATATCATCGCAAACAATTCGTTCTATGGTGTCTATGCCAAAGATTCTCCCGGTTCAGTCTGGACTCAAAATGAGTTCTCAGGCAATCGCGAGGATGCGTATGAATTGATGACTCCTGTAGAAGAGACTCCAGTCATCAAGCCAGAGCCTCAGGAGTCGCCTGGACCACGTCCGCCCCGTACACCTCAGGTCCAGCCTCCCGCTCCCAAAGAACCAGTGACCACTCCGATTGCTCTGCGCCTTTCGCAAGAACAGCGTGAGAAGCTAGATACGCAAAAGACCGTCACAATCTCGCCAAATCGTACCACCTATGAGCTTGAGCTCACGGCAAAAAAAGACCTCTCAAAGATGGAGATCACTGAGGAGATCCCTTACGAGGTCGCACAGACTTCTGCAGAGGTCTCATCCGATACACCATTTACCGTCGTCAAAGAAGGCGAAGAGCAAAAAGGCCCTGTCCTGCGCTTTATCTTCACCGATCTCAAGGTAGGCGACAAGAGAGTTGTGAGGTATCAGATCTCAAAAGAAGTGCTTTCTGAGTTCGCCCTCAAACCCACGACATTCATCTTGCTAGAAGAAGCGATCAATCCTGGCTCATTATGGGCGATCAGGGTGCTCTTCTCGGTCTTCCTTATCCTCTTAGGTACCTGGATCTACCTGCTCAAAAGATTGCATGCGCACAGGCACTATGGGCTGTACCTGATTGTGTTTGCGACCTTAGTGGTGCTCTTTGTGGCAGTGAACCTCACCGTAGAGATTGTCGTATCAGAATTCGCGAATAATATCATCATGGGAACGGTGCTCACTCTGTTGATCATTGCCTTAGGCTTTGCAGATGTCAAAAACGCTCTCAAACTGCGCCAAGTGCCAAAAGAGAAGCAAGAGATTGAGGATATGGAGTTGTAGGGGTTTCTTGCCAGTCACCGTAAGTTTTATATATTGGTGATACAATTATACTAATTGATGATACGCTGCCACACAAGAAAATGGGGGAACTCCCTTGGGCTCATTATCCCCAAGGAAGCCGTCGATAGGTATGGTCTGAAGCCTCACGAGGATTTGATGATTGATGTCAAAGGAAGAGTGAATGTGCTCAAGGAGTTGTTTGGTTCCTTGAAGTTCAAGCAGCCTACGGACGTAGTGCTCAAACAGGCCAGAAGGGAATTGGAGAGCAAGCGATGAATTGTCTGGACACTTATGCTCTTGTGGAGATCGCGAAGGGGAATCCAGCATATGCTGGTCTTTTTGAGCAGGACTTTGTGGTCGCTGATGAGACTTTGGCAGAGTTCTTCTGGGTGAATTTACGGGACTTTGGTATGGGCTCTGCAGAGGAGTGGCATCTCAAGTTGGGCCCCTATGGTCGACAAGTGTCACAAGACCTCTTAGTGCGAGCGATGAAGTATCGTTATGATCATCGCAAAGAGGACGTATCATTCTTTGATTGCGTGGGATATGTGTTCGCCCAAGAGAATGGATTTATATTTGTGACGGGTGATAAGGAATTCAAGGACAAGAAGGGTGTGTTGTTCATTAAGTGATCAGGGCAGATCCCTTAAGAACAGCAAGAGACTGGGAATCTGGGGTTATAATGTGGCAAGGTTAAGGGTACCGCTGATTAAACAGAATCGTTTAACCTGCAGTATTACTGCTCTACGTATGGTTTTGAGCTATTTTGGAAAATCTGTCCCTGAGGCGGACATCATACGATTCGTGGGTGGAATTAAGAGTTATGGCGTTAAGACAAGTGATCTTGCAGAATATGTAAAGGGGCTGGGGTTTGATGTGAGGTGTTACACCTTTAATGAAACGCATAAGGGGGGTCTGACGGTCTTTCGCAAACCTTCAAAAGCAGAGATCATACATTTTTTAGATCATGGTTTCCCAGTGATTCTTTCTGTGAGTCCCTTCATCCTCTACGGGCCTAAGGCCCCAGGTGTGGGTCATTCAATCGTGATCAAGGGATATGCACGAGAATTTTTCTATTACAATGACCCCTCAGATGGGAAAGAACACGAAATAATGCAAGACGATTTATTGCTCGCCTGGTTCTATAATATTAGGTCCATGAGTTCATATCTGCTTGCGATCATACCCTCTAAAAAGCATACAAATTAGGATCAAGGGCAGAGTTCCGAACAAAAAGAGTTTATAGAGAGCTTTGAAAAACCTCTGAAAGGCTTCTCTCTCTAGCGAGACATTCTTATTAGTCCGTGATTTCGACAAAAATAGCGACTTCTTGGAACCTTGATTGCGTGTGGAACTTGGTTTATAAAGAAAATAAGTGGTTATCGTCGATAAGATTATATTCTACCGACGATAACCACACCTCAGT
>DATDXB010000074.1:0-5100 GCA_035289465.1 Candidatus Nanoarchaeia archaeon | reverse complement strand
TTTGAACCTGAATCATTATGCCTCAATCCTTTTTTTACCACATTATTTGAGCCGCATAGTTCACAGACATACATAGCCATCACCTCTCAAAAACTATGAAATCTCCCCATATATAAAGATGACGTTTAGTAGACTTTATCGGACCATCATAACATTTAAATAAGCTCTCGCAATAGTCCTATTCATGGGGAGTATCATGCCTAAACCACGTATTGTGATCGTCGAGGATGAAAAACCAATAGCTAAAGCAGAAGCCTTGATCCTCAAGGAACACTACGAAGTCCATATAGCGCATGATGGCGAAGAGGGCTGGAAGACGGTCCAGCAAGTGAAACCTCACGCAGTGGTCTTAGATGTGATGATGCCTAAGATCAATGGTTTTGAATTATGCAAAATGATCCGGGAGCACGATGATTTAGCCACCACCAAGATAGTGATGGTCACCGCGAAGAACCAAGATAAGGATGAGAATAGGGGAATGGACTTGGGTGCAGATGATTATATCATGAAGCCCTTTGAGCCCGTCGAATTGCTCCATGTCTTGCGCCAGGTCCTTAAGGACTGATGATGTTTATAGAAGAGATTCTTGCCATATTTCATGGTGTTAACAGGTTCTTGGGTTCTGATGGAGGTTTCCTCTTAAAAGTCTCTTTTGAACTGCTTCTCTTCTTATTCATGGCCTATATGGCGACAAGCCAGTACGTAAAGACCAGAAATCGGCAGGTCAAATACCTCAGTATCAGTTTTCTCACTTTAGCGCTCACTAAAGGGATCAGCACTGCATTCTATGGGGCGACGGTCTTTGGTTCGATCAATAGGGTCTGGATTGATGTGATCATCCCTCCGATCGAGAATGCGTTGGAAGTCCTGGTCTTATACGTGCTTGGTGTCGCCCTGACGTATCAGTTGCTGAGGATCAACGTTCCGGATCTCAGAAAGAAGTTCTATGCTGCAAGCGGCTTGCTGACCTGGGCGATGATCGGTTTTGTGGTCTATTGGTTCTCGACCTTAAGCGATAGGCCATATCAGGTATTCGTGAGGACAGAGGCGTTCACCTTCATTGCCTTGCTCAAGATCTTGGTGCTAGGTGCTTTTGTCGCTTATATAATCTATTATTATGAGAAAGCGGCGAAAGTGGAGAAGTACGCCAATGTCATTATCCAAGCCTGCGTGGTCTACGCGATTCCATCGATACTTCATATCTTTAATTATCTCTTCCACAACGGAGCAAGCCAGCGTCTCTTGATATTGGCAAACCCCTTTCCATTCATCGCGGTTTTTCTGTTCATCAGGTATAGTTATCTCAAACTCGCCGACAAGGCAAGTCTCATCGACAAATTGGATCTCACGGAGAGGAAGTATCGCAGGATCAAGGAGGTCACCAAGCTCAAGGATGAGTTTGTCTCGATAGCAAGCCACGAGCTCAAGACGCCTCTCACGACGATAAATCTCTATACCTCCTTACTTGCTGATGGCACCTTTGGCCAGGTCACTGATGAGCAAAAAGAGGCGCTCCAAACCCTCAAGAGCGAGACCAAGAGACTCACCAATCTCGTCAATGAACTCTTGGATCTCTCGCGCATAGAGAATGGCAAACTGGTCCTCAAAAAAGAGCGGGTGGATTTCCATCGTCTGGTCTCTGAGGTCTCATTTGGATTCCAGGCTCAGCATCCTACGATGAAGATCAAGAACAAGGTGCCTCAGAAGCTTCAAGCCACCATCGATGACGAACGCATCAGGCAGGTCTTGATCAATCTCATTGGCAATGCCACCAAGTTCACGCCAAAAGAGGGCACCATCGAGGTATCGGCCAAGAAAGTCGATCAGTCCCTCATCTTCTCCGTCAAGGACAACGGCAAAGGCATTCCCAAGAACAAGCTGAACAATCTCTTCCAGAAATTCTACCAAGTGGACCCTCACCTGGCAAGAAAAGAAGGGATCATCGGATTAGGTTTGGGGCTTGCTATCGTCAAGGGCATCATCGATGCGCATGAGGGCAAGATCGAGGTGGATTCTGAATTGGGCAAAGGGACAAAGTTCACAGTAACTTTGCCTCAGATATCGCCAGGAAAATCAGGAATCGAATTGGTGGGCACTGGCCAATCATCTGCGCCAGTAAACTCTATATAATCCTTCGGGGTGGCAGTATGAGATATACGTCAGAAGAGAAGTGATCAGCCTTTTACGTTTCCGCAGGGCTTCAGCGCCACAACAGGCTTTGTTACGCCCGCTTTCTCCATCGTGCCCACGACTTCATCGATATCCTTGTAGGCTTCTCCTGCTTCTTCAGCAAGTCCACTCATAGAAACCGCATGAACGTAAATTCCTTTCTTGAGCATGTCTTGCTGTAATTTCTCGCCCTTGATGTCGCGTCGTGCTTGTGTGCGTGACATCGTCCTTCCAGATCCGTGCATAGTCGAACCCCATGTTACATTCTCGCCTTCCTTGGTGCCGACAAGAAGGTAGGAGCCAGTCTCCATGGATCCGCCGACGATGACTGGCTGTCCGATCTTGCGATACAATGGACCGAGCTCTTCGCGTCCAGGCCCGAACGCCCGTGTGGATCCTTTGCGATGCACTAACAACTCCTTCATCTTGCCATCGACGATATGCTTCTCTAACTTAGCGATATTGTGAGCGACATCATAGACCATGTGCATGCCAAGAGACTTAGCATCCTGCTTGAAGATTTTCTCAAAAGCGCAGCGGATACGGTGCAAGATGACTTGCCTATTGGCAAGAGCAAGATTGGCAGCGCAGGCCATGGCTTTGAAATAGTCTTGTCCTTCTTTGCTTTTGAAAGGAGCGCATGCTAACTCTCTATCCAAGATCTCAATATTTTCACGTTTCATAACGTCGATGAACAACTTGAGGTAGTCGGTCCCGATCTGGTGTCCAAATCCGCGTGAGCCGCAGTGGACCATGACGACGATCTGATCCTCTTTGACGATGCCCATAGCCTTCGCCAATTCAGCGTCAAAGATATTCTCTTTTTTAGCAACCTGAATTTCCAAGTAGTGATTGCCAGAACCAAGAGTGCCCAATTGTTCACAACCGCGTTTTACAGCGCGATCACTCACACACTTGGGATCCGCCCAGGAAATTGCGCCGAAGTCTTCGATGCGCTCAAGATCTTCAGGCCAGCCATATCCATTTTCGACGGCCCACTTGGCGCCCTTGATCATGACCTGTTTGAGTTCGGCGTCATCGAGTTTGACAAACCCACTGGAACCAACTCCTGCAGGCACTTGTTTGAACATTTCATCGACAAGCTCTTTTAATTTCGGCTCGACATCCTTAAACGTGAGATTGGTCGTCACCAACCTCATGCCGCATCCTATATCAAAACCAATTCCGCCAGGACTGATCACACCGCCCTTCTCAGGATCAAAGGCGGCGACACCGCCGATAGGAAACCCATATCCTGAATGCCCGTCAGGCATGCACATGCCGTGCTTGACGATGCCAGGTAATGCGCACACATTAGACAACTGCTCGTAGACTTGGTCGTCCATCTGGTCAATGATGTTCTTCGTGCCGAAGATCAGTCCAGGGACGAGCATCCCCTTCTTGAAAGAGACGGGCAATTCCCAGGTGACCTCATCGATCTGTTTGAGTTGTGGCGGTGGTGGCATAATCGTTCTTGGGGCTGATGTCCTTAGACGTCCAGGATCACCTGCGCCCTCCATCCATGGTCCTTCTGTTCGACTTTAAAAAGATGATAGGTGACGGACTTGACGTCGGAATGAAGCACGTGTTTCTTGGTGTCGATCTCCTCTCCTTTAAGCGTGGCTGTGAGCGAATACCTGTCTTTGTCTTTGCTGACATTGACATCGATCTCGCAGGCCAAGAACGTCTCGGCGTCCTTGAGGAAGATGAACTCTTCAAGGAAATCGAACAATAACTGCTCAAGTTCATGCGAATGCAGCTTGACTTCCCGCGTCTCTGCAGGCTTCACCGTACTGATCTCAACCATAGAGGACATGAGCGCATAGCCAGAATTGCGGAATAACTCGTCAAGGCTCGCGCCGAATGCCTCAAAAGCATAGTCTGCGTAGGTGAGTCCTTCGAGGAAACGGTAGGGGACTTGCATAATCCCTTGTTGGGGACCATGCGTTAAAAAGCTGTCGTTATGATACCAACATTTATATCAGTTCAGTGGACAAAAACCGAGAATGCAACTCAGAGACGCTTTTCGGTATGAACCTGTCAAGTTAGTCTGGTCATTCTGGCTGTTCGGGATGGTGTACTTCACTACCTATCGACCAGAATTGGTCAATGGACTCTTCTACATCCTTCTCACCCTATTATCTGCGCAAAGACAATATTTCTCATCAAATCTATGGACTACCGTGTCTTGGTTTATAACTTTTGCAGACTTAGTTGTCAATGTCATTCTGTATTTTGTCGCTACATCATTTGCGATGCACGCCTACCGACGATTCGTCAAGAGCAGGCCTGGTCTCAAGGAGTTCTTTGAATGGCAGCCGATAAAGGGAAAGATCATAGGACTGATAGCAGGCATCTACCTCATCATAGGTATCATCCTTACAGTTTTCTGGAATCTTCCGTATCCTAAGATGATGTTGCTCTTGCCGCTGCATATAATCTCGATGGCCCTAAGCCTCAGCGAGATCCCTTTACTTGTCCAAGCCTATTGGTGGTCGGGGATGTCCACATCTTCACTCTCTTTGTTGCCAAGCCTGATGATCGCCATACTCTGGTGGTATATCCTGGCAAGTCTTATCAGTTGGTGGATGGAGAGAAAGAAAGGCAGGAATAAAGGATGAAGACCCATATCGTCATCGGTTCCTACATTTTCCATGATGATAAAGTCCTCTTAATCTATCATAAGAAATTAGACAAGTGGCTGCCCGTAGGCGGACATATCGATGAGGATGAGATTCCAGATGACGCAGTATTAAGAGAGATCAAAGAAGATGTAGGGTTAGAGGCAGAGTTCATCCACCCAAGCACCCTCCCCGTCAATGGCGGCTCAAAAAGAAATTGCGCCATCCCCTTCCACGTCAATGTCCATAGCGTCGGAGACCATGATCATTGCTGTTATTTTTACGCCCTAAGAGCAAAAGGCACCGACAC
>DATDXB010000073.1:0-5294 GCA_035289465.1 Candidatus Nanoarchaeia archaeon | reverse complement strand
GAGGGGCAGGAGCTTGAACTGGCGCGGCCTCTTGGGTAGGGCCACAACTGACGACAATCAACATAAGCATCGCAATCGCAAGAAGATGTTTCATCATCGAAGGACGAGGGTTGCTGGCGTATTTATACTTTACTCCCCTATAGTGCCAGACATAAATACAGCATGAAAAAGTTATGTCTGGCAAACAGTAGTAAGCGATCGAAGGATATGGGTTACCTATACCGCTTACTACCGCTTCGAAGAAGGATATCCTATCTCATCTGCAATTCCGCATCGGGATTGGCATGCCTCATCGCTTGCATCGAAGCGATGAACATACAGAAGAAGATCACTGCAAAAGTGAATCCATAAGTCAAGTCATATTTGCTCACGAAGAGGACTGACACGACGAACCCTAACATGGAGAATATGGTGAATGCCGATCCTAATGGCGAGAACTGGAGCTTGACCATGCGTATTACCTGATCTGGCTGTTTTTAAGCTTTACTCAGCACTCGTGTACTTCGTTCAATCTTTAAGTATAAACTTATCCAATTGATCCCTCGCTTTGTCACGCTTCTTTTGGTGGTCTTTTAGCAGAGTATTGATCTTCTCAATGAGGATCGCTTTGAGCTCGCCACTGAGCAATCTTCCTGATCTGTAATCGTCATAGGCCTTCTTGAGCTTCGTATCGTCCTCCTCAAAGAACCTCAACCATTGATACGACGCATCAATATCTGGATTGCCCCCTTTCTTCCTCTGCTCCTCAACTGTCGCCTGGCCACCGGAGAACGCATGTTTGTTGATCTTCCTTGTGACTTCCTCAGGAGAGTCGGTCGTGAAGATGGTGACGCCTTCAGAAGAAGACATCTTTCCACCCCCCTGCAAGGCCGGCAAGAAGCGCTGATGGAGGATCGCCGGCTTATAGTATCCTAATTTCGGCATGATATCACGCGTAATCCTAAAATGAGGATCCTGATCTATCGCCAGAGGTATCAAACAAGGAGTGTTCTTCTTGTTAAGAATAGACGGCAAAAAGCATGGGACCGCCTGCATCGCAGTATAGAAGTACTGTCCGACATTGTTGTCTTCTTGAAAACCAAATGCTGCCTTGACCGTAGAGAGCGTCAATCGTTTTGCCACCTTGATGGCTTCTCTGTAGAGCGTCTTACCATAGTCGGTATTGGTGAAAATGAATGTTTTCTTCGGATCAAAGCCCAAGGCGATCAGGTCGAGCGCATTCTCGTATGCCATCTTGTTGGTCTGTTCGAGAGTCAAGTTTGGCTTGAAGAGGAATTTCTCATCATCAGTGAGCTGGAAATACAAGGGGACGTCAAATTTGTCCTGAAGCCATTTCGTGAACTTCCACACCGTCAGGTGCCCTAAGTGAACATTCTCAGAAGGGCCTCGACCCGTATATAGATAGAACTTATTACCCTTCTCATACTCATCCAGGAGCCAGTCCATATCGCGATGGCAGAAGAAAATGTTCCTCCTCAGGTACGGATGGATCTCTTTTGTGTGCTTCTCGATTCTTTTAAGCAATTCTGGAGTGATAGGTCTAGTCCCGAATTGCTGGATCAATTTATCATAATCAATATCTCCCTTGACTTCCCAAGGCGTGACGATGAAGTGCGGTTTTGTGGTCATTGGCCTGAGTCCCTCAAGCGTCTATAAAAATGTATCCCAACTCATCGCTCAATAGTGGATTCTCAACATTTATATAACGACTCAGGACGGGCACCCTTGTGAAACACACACCTCGCATCACGCTGTATCTTCTTGCGCTCTTTGCCCTAGCACAATTGATCGGGGTCGGTGTCCTTTCGGCTTACATCGACCCTCTTGCATCTGCAGAGCAGGGTAAGACCGTCTTTCGGCAAAAGGAGATCGCAGGGGTGCAGATCGAGGATCCACCTATCGACCCTGGAACCTCGTTCATCTACATGACGATCGCGATCATCTTTGGCACCGTATTGATCTTTGTCTTGATGCGTTATCAACAAATCTTCATCTGGAAGGTATGGTTCTTTCTTGCGGGAGTCATCACCCTCTCACTCGCATTCTCGGCATTCATTCCTAGTATGTATGCGCTTTTGATTAGTGTTGTCCTAGCAGGATTTAGAGTCTTTCGTCCTCATATCATCATCCACAACCTCACTGAGCTCTTCACCTACGCGGGACTTGCATCGCTCTTTGTCCCTATCATGAACCTGCAATCCGCCATCGGATTACTCTTGTTCATCTCGCTCTACGACATGTACGCTGTCTGGCAATCCACTCATATGGTGGCCCTTGCACAAGCGCAGACTTCAAATAAGATGTTCGCAGGACTGATGCTGCCCTATAGCCAACAAGGCGTGATGATGACCCAACCGACGACTATTATGTCATCTGCCCGGTCCTCAAAAGCAAAACCCCCTAAAGGTGGAGGCATCCACACCGCGATCCTTGGCGGAGGCGACATCGGCTTTCCCCTCTTCTTTATCGGGGCCACATTGGCATCTTATGGGCTTGGACCCGCGCTGGGCATCATCCCCTTTGTGACGCTTGCTCTAGGTCTGCTCTTCTATCATTCTGAGAAAGGCAAGTTCTACCCCGCCATGCCCTTTGTGAGCATGGGTTGTCTGATCGGGCTGAGGATTATCACGCTCTTTTGGTAATCTGGTAACGCATTGAAGACGCTTGATCTTTAAGGGCTCTGAGGCAACGTTGTTCTTTGGGTCCTATAGAATTCCGCAAATCTCTGCCATCTATCACTGGTCGCATATCTTGAGTATTCTTCCTCGGTCATCTCAATGAGTGTTTTATTCGAGCCTTTCACACACCAAATCCTCCAGAGCGGCGACTTTACCTCTTTGTGATACTCTCCTCGTGGCTCCCCGATTAAGATCCCCTCCATCTTTGACGTGAACAAAAGTGGTCTCTTAAGCATCGAGTCCATATAACTCAAGGTCATAAACCAATACGCCTCTTTGGGAGGTGTACCTAGCCTTTGAAAGTGTTCAAGACCATACTTCTCGAGTTCGGGCTTAACTCGAGCCCCAGGGTATCCGTTCATCCCAGATATCACTAGCCCAGAATCATCACAGAGCACTGGCCGGCATAATACTGCATAGGCAATGCTCGCTTTGTTTGATGCGATTTGTTCAACATCAGTATGATCCTCAAAGATATCGAGTTTAATCGGTTCAATATGCCAATTTTTACCAAGCGTACGCTGCGCACTCGCTACTTTCCCAGGGTTTGTCGTGACAAACAAAAAATCTGCGGAAGGTATGCTTTTTTGAGCTTTCTCGGAAAGGTACAAACAACCCTCCCGCACCTGCCATTCTCCAGTTCCATATAGAGCATCTCGGTTCAACAGAATCTCAGGAGTATCCTGAATCTTTAACTCCCCAACCCTGAAATATTCAGTCATGTGCGTTATTTCTTAAACAAATTCAATGTCCTGGTCTTGAGCTTTGACGAGTATGAATCAGGATTGACCTTCATGCCATCCTTTGCCGCGATGACCTGCACGCCAGACTCCGCCTGGACGCGTCTTGCCTCTATTAAGACATCTGCACTCAGCATCTTGTTACCAAAGTGGGTGATGATGGCCAGAGATGGCTTTGCGACTTTGAGGATCTTGATGGCGTCATCCGTGCACAAGCCATGGTCTGTGCCGGATTTGCCCGGGTACGGCACATTGAGGATCATGATGTCGGCGTTCTTGTACTGTTCGACAAATTCCTTGTCATATCCAGTGTCTCCTGTGTAGACTAAGACGAAATTAGGCGTGAAGAGTTTGAAGCCCACTCCTGTGAGGTCATTATGCGCGGTGGGTAACATTTGGATCTCCGTCGTCTCGATACCGATGCGCTGATCCCTTCGCGCGATGATGACCTTTTCCACACAATTCTTGTGGAATGGCGTGAGGACGGGCGCGATGCCCTCATGACCCTGAACGACTGATTCTGACGCGATAAGGACTCCCTTGACGTCTAATCCATTGTGGCTCATGGCTGCTAATACTGCATTGACATCATTTGAGTGAGCTAAGTGGCCGTGAGAGACAAGAACTGCCGTCGTTTCTCGTAAATTGATCTGATGCTGAGGCGCCCTTACTGTTGTGCCCGGACCTGGATCAATGATGAAGAGATTATCCTCAGTCCGCACCACAATACCTCCGCTTCCTAGAGCCTGGCGTCCTACCACTACTGCATCGCCACCAGTGCCCAAAAAGACAATCTCAGGATTCATAGGGTAAGAATGCCCTGATTCTATAAAAGCGTTTCTTGGCGGCAATGCAGATGTTTGAGCCTCTATGACCTTTAGGGCTGAAGAATCTTCGGTCAGACTGAAGGATTTGCGCTCATTGCTCGGTTTATGCTGGTTTTTTTCATCTGGACTGAAGGATTTTCGATGGCACTGAAAAATCTTCAGCAATTTTCGGAAAATCGCTATTAATCCCCCTCACCTTATCAGGGCGATGAAAAACATCTTTGACGCCTTTGGAGAATTCTTTGAGAGCCACCGGCTCTTTGGAGAACCAAAACCGCGAGATGAGATCATCAGCTCTCGCGCGAAGAGATTTATTGCTGACATCACCTCCGATGAGTTGGAACGCTATGCACAACATAAGGATCAATCCAAGAGCATCTTCAATAAGCATAATCGGGAACGATTGGTCCACTATAAGGCTGAACGAATGTATCTCATCCTTCGAGACATGCGTAAATGCGGATATTGTAAAGATGAAGATGCGCCCTTACAGCCAGATCATATAATTCCCTATAACAAATATCCTGTCACCCATCTTGATAATCTGGTCATGGCTTGCATCGAGTGTAATAATGGCAAGAGTGATCGTAATATCTTTGGCGATGAGCTTCGTAAAGTGCTCGATGAAGTGCATAAACGCAACGATAACCATTTCCCACGACGAAAATACAAGGAGTACAGGATAGACTATGGAGTACTTGTCAGAAAGATTATGCTATAGAGAGGTTTGAAAAAGGTGGTTTTGTTCTCGTTTTTTCAAAGTTTTCAGAATTCTAGCGTTTTTTATGGTATATAAAGTATAGAAATTGGATCATCTCCATAGGAAATAGGGCTACGCCTAACGTTCACCTTGAATGTGTATGATTATGAGACCTGCCAGGTTTTTATGCTGGCAGGTTGCTGTTATCTTGTGACAAAAGACAGCGATGTGATGGTTTGAGGTGGGAAATAAAAGTTCTTCTGTCTCGGTAAAGCAAATTCTGGCATCATCTTGGGATGCTTATGCCGCTACTCATGAGGTTACCGACTATCAGCACAAGGAGGTACAA
>DATDXB010000072.1:0-7467 GCA_035289465.1 Candidatus Nanoarchaeia archaeon | reverse complement strand
CGCCATACAGTCTATGAATCCAAGATCACCGCGCTTGAGGCGCAGGGTAAGACTGTGATGATCATCGCCCAGGGAAAAAAAGCGATAGGGCTTATCGCAGTGGCTGATACTGCCCAAGAGTTCGCAAAAGAGGCTGTCGCTGCCCTCCTATCCATGGGAAAACAGGTGGCGATGATCACAGGGGATAACGAGCGTACGGCAAAAGCGATCGCGGCCCAGATGGGGATCGACACCGTGCTCTCCCAAGTCTTGCCTGAGCAGAAAGCTGAAGAGATCAAAAGACTGCAATCACAGGGTCGCAAAGTCGCCATGGTCGGCGACGGCATCAATGACGCTCCCGCGCTCACTCAAGCAGATATAGGAATCGCCATCGGCTCAGGCACCGACATCGCGATCGAATCTGGCCAAATTGTGCTTATCAAACACGACTTGCGCGATGTGGTCCAAGCGATGCAGATCTCGCGCTTTGCTTTGCGCAAGATCAAGGAGAATCTCTTTTGGGCGTTCATCTATAATGCTGTAGGGATTCCCGTTGCGGCAGGTATACTCTACCCATTTACAGGCTGGCTCTTATCACCGATCATCGCAGGGGGAGCGATGGCGCTCTCAAGTGTGAGCGTGGTGACGAATTCGTTATTGATGCGTAGATATCGCCCCTCCAAGACCCCATGAACCCGTGGCTCACATTTTCGCTGGTGTTTCTGTCGGCGTGGGTTGTCCTCTATGTCGCCTTCCCTCGTCTCAGGTCAGAAATGCGCTGGGCGAGCGTGCTGACCGCGCCTCTTGGCTTGACAGAGCCGCTCTTCGTCCCGGAGTATTGGTCTCCTCCTTCGCTCCTTGATCTCGCTGCACGGACCAGCTTTGACATCGAGAGCATCATCTTCTGCTTTGCGATTGGAGGCATCGGAGCCGTGTTCTATGAATCACTGATCCAAGGCAGGCATAAGCATATGACTCATAAGGAACAATGCCATCCTCGGCATCGCTATCATGCCTGGGCCTTGTCCTCTCCGCTTCTTGCGTTCATTCCTCTCTATGGGTTCACGACGCTCAATCCGATCTATTCGGCGACAATTGCTATGTTGATCGGAGCTGTCGCTGCGATGTTGTGCCGTCCGGATCTGCTGCGTCAAATCTTCATTGGATGGGTTCTATTATTGGCCCTCTATGCGTTATTCTTTGGAGCTATGATGGTGATATATCCTGGAATCATTGCCCAAGTTTGGAACTTGCAGGTCATCTCAGGGATTCTCGTGATGGGGATTCCACTGGAGGAATTGCTGTTCGCGTTCACATTCGGCATGCTGTGGTCAAGCATGTATGAGCATGCGCTGTGGTTTAAGGTGATACCGTCTAACCAAAAGTAAGAAAAAAAGAAATCGATCATTATAGAGAGCTTTGAATAACCCCTGTTTTCAGGGAGTATTCAAAGCGGTTCTTCGAGAACTTTGAGTATTTTAAATGGTTTTTCAAAGTTCTCTATAGATTATCCGCGCTGATTCCAACGCACAAGCCATATGCTCTTTGGCAGGAATACACCCGTACTTCTTTTCCACTTAGCTGATAAGGAGAGCTAACCTTTGATTCCAAGAGCAGTCGGGTAATGTCTTCTGGATCACTCAGGAGAACATAACTTGGCTGAGGAAGATCTGGGGCTTGAGTCGTAACGACGATCTCAAGAACGCGACTCACGCCTTCACCAATAGTTTCATCAGCAGCCTCTGTATATCTGACACTCTTTACATTTCCTTGTCGTGCAATAGGGGGCTCTCTATGTGCATCTTCCTTACGATCCCAAGGCACAGCGTCATTCTTCAAAAAGGTCATCATGTTAATCCCTCCATGTATGGTTTTATTGAATTACCCAACGGTGAATTGAAACAGCATATAGTGATATTGATGAAACTGATTTCATTGCTCTTTAGCCGAGTATATATCCTATCGATCTCACCTATTTTGATAGACGTCTGATGAGGGGGCGATGCAACTATTACGAGAATATTCATCGGTAGTTCAAATATACTCACGCGTTCGCCGCATCTTTCATGATCTTCTTGATCTCATCAAGAGTCACTGACGCTGTATGGAACGCTCTGTGAGCTGATTCAACGAGCTTATATGCCGGAACTGCTTGATTAATGACCATTGGCTTTCCGTCAACAAGATTAGTCAATCCCGCGCTGGCTGCGTGTCTTAATGTGACACTTTGTCCACTCTTGGGCAGAGTGATATCCACGATCACGCAACCTGGATTCCAATGCTTGAGAAGTCGTAAAACGTCGATAGAATATGTGTTGTTGTACTCTCCTGCTGGAGCAAACGCGCTTGTTTCTTTCAGATTCCCATCGCTTCCCTTATCGGTCGTGTTCACTATTGCATCGATTGGACGCAAGGTATTGAGCACTGTTCCGCGGATAAGATCCTCAGGCACAGCATAGGCCACGTTAGGAAACTGCTTATTCACTCCATAGGCAATATCAACCGCTTTCCCATACGTCCTATTTACGATGCCGATCCTGCCTGCGCCGTTTTGCGCAAGCACACGAACCAGTTGTTTTGCGACACCACCTGCTCCCAAAATGACAAATGTCCCGTTCTTAACACTCTTGGCCTGTTTTGCGAGTTCATCTGCGATGCTCTCATACAGGCCAAGCGCGTCAGTATTATATCCGATAAGCCGTCCATTATCTTTCACAACGATATTCACACTTTTTAAGTCGGCAGGAACGACAGCGTCGAGGAAGGGGATGATCGCTTCTTTAAATCCAACGGCCATCCCTCCGCCCAGATATTTTGGATCGTTTCGGAACGCGCCCACTATCGCCTCAAGATTTCTTGGATCAGCGATCACCATTATGCTTCTCAATTTCAAGCCGAGCTTTTGATATAAGGTGTTCCACATCGTCGGAGTCTTTGCCCCATAATCATGGATGGTCAAGGGCACAGTATACGCATCAAGTCTATCGAGTTCTGCGAGATCAAATTCATTATTTGCCGGCAACTTAGCGAGCGCGATATATCCTTGCTCAAACAATTGGCTGATGTTATTCATTATCTCCGGCCTCCAGTCATGTTTTCGGGCTTGACCCATTGTTCGAATTGTTCTGCTGTGAGCAAACCAAGTTCAATTGCGGTCTGCTTGAGTGTTTTGTTTTCTTTGTGGGCTTTTTTGGCGATTTTTGCAGCGTTATCATAACCGATGTGTGGATTGAGTGCGGTGACAAGCATCAATGAATTTTCAAGATGCCTCTTGATGGTCTCTTTATTAGGCTCAATCCCCACTGCACAGTTATCGTTAAATGAGGTGCAGGCATCACCGATCAATCTGGCGGACTGCAAGACATTAGCGGCGATGAGTGGTTTAAAGACGTTTAACTCAAAATGCCCGTTAGCACCTCCTATGGAAACAGCGACATCATTTCCGATCACCTGGGCGCAGACCATAGTGAGGGCTTCGGGTTGCGTGGGATTCACTTTTCCTGGCATGATGGATGAACCTGGTTCATTATCCGGGATAGTAAGTTCACCGATTCCACAGCGAGGGCCGGATGAAAGCATACGGATATCGTTGGCGATCTTCATCAGTGAGACTGCTGAGCGTTTCAGCGCACCCGAAAGCTCAACCATCGCGTCGTGAGCCGCAAGCGCTTCAAATTTATTCGGTGCCGTGATGAATGGTAATCCAGTGAGCTCTGCGATTTTTCTCGCGACGAGGATATCGTAACCGTTAGGGGCATTCAATCCCGTCCCTACTGCTGTTCCCCCGAGTGCAAGTTCGCGAACTGCGCCCAATGCATTCTTGATTGCGCGAATGCCATTCTCGATCTGCTGGACATATCCTGAGAATTCCTGACCAAGCGTCAGCGGAGTAGCGTCCATAAAATGGGTCCTTCCAATCTTGACGATGTCCTTGAATGTCTCTGATTTCTCCTTGAGTGTGTCATGGAGCTTCTGCATACCCTCAAGAGTGATATCGTGCACTTGTTTGTAAGCGGCGATATGCATGGCAGTGGGGTACGTATCGTTTGATGACTGGGATTTGTTCACATCATCATTGGGGTGAAGAACTTTCTTATCATCAGTAAGTCTCCCTCCCGAGATGATATGGGCTCGGTAAGCGATCACTTCGTTGACGTTCATGTTGCTCTGAGTCCCTGAGCCGGTCTGCCATATCACCAGTGGAAACTCCCCATCCAAGTTTCCCGCGATGATCTCGTCACACACAGTCGAGATCAGATCGCATTTTTCTTTAGAAAGGACATTCAGCTCGTGATTAGCTTGCGCCGCGGCTTTTTTCAGATATGCGAAAGCGTAGATGATCTCCCGGGGCATGCTTGCTTCAGGGCCTATCTTGAAGTTATTGCGTGAGCGTTCAGTCTGCGCGCCCCAATATTTGTCGGCAGGCACGTTCACCTCACCCATAGTATCAAGTTCGATTCGATAGGTCATATTGTTTTGCATAGAGTTGAACCAGGGGTTTTTGTGATTACCCGATTGATATCATTTATCGACAACAACAACTGTCTTGGTCGTTGCAACACTTGTGATTGTTGTCGCACTTGTTCTCGCACTTATGATCTTTCTTCTTCTTTTTTGGATCAACGATCATGCTTCCTCCCTTGCAATGCGGCAAGTCATAGAAACAACAAAAGTGAAATCCCATATAAGAATACCTGTGAAACTGGTTTCAGAAAGATATTTCGGGGAGAGTTATATCGAATTGGTGACAGAGAGGTTTGAAAAACCTCCAAACAGAGATTTATTCAAAACAATCTCTGAGAACTTTGACTGTTTTTGATGGTTTTTCAAAGTTCTCTACAGCTTGGATCCAACCTCTCAGCTCTGTTGCGGCACTACAAGCAGGAGTTATCACCATGCCTTATCGACCAGCGGAAGCCCTGCCTGATCCCAAGCGATCATACCTCCCTTGAGATGGTAGATGTTCTTGTAGCCGAGGTCTTGGAGTTGCGCGACGGCGGATGTGCTCATCCTTCCGGTCCGGCAATAGACCAGGATGGGCTGATGCAGGTCTTGTGGTAACTGATCCTTATTCACAGTGATGTTCTGCCAATCTTCGATGATGGCATCGGTGCCCTCGATCTTCCCCTGGTAGGGTGTATGGACGTTAAGCACAAAGAGGTAGATGCGATCCTTGGTCTCAAGCAGTGCTTGCGCCTCCTGCGGATTCAAGTCGGTCCAGCGATGTGTCAGGGAAGTCTGAGGGGTGCAACCTGCAAAGAAAATCAGGATAATGAAAATACCGAGGGGAATTCTCATCATCCAAATTCCAGGAGGGAGGTATTTATATTCTTCTGATGAGACTCAGGGTTGATAATGTTTAAATAAGGAACATGTTCCGCGAAGGAGATGCCGCTGAGTCTCTTTCCCTTAGGAATCTGGCACTATCTGGTCGGAGGCTTGATTGTAGGATTAGGCGTGGCAGTCATCTTCTTGTCGACAGGCATCATCGCAGGCGCGAGCGGAGTATTCACGTCCACATGGTCGTATCTCTCAGGAAGGAAATACTTTCATCAACCCGAATTCGTGTCCGGTCGCGTATGGAGACTGATCTTTAGTGCAGGTCTCATCGTCGGTGCCCTGCTCTTCACTCTACTCATCAGCAAGTCGCAATTTGTGACTCAGGTGCAATGGTGGCGTCTTGCGTTGGGGGGTCTCTTGATTGGCTTTGGTACGCGTCTTTCACGGGGCTGTACCTCAGGTCATGGTATCTGTGGTCTTGCTTCATTCTCCTTGCCTTCATTGCTTGCGGTACTCACCTTCATGGCAGTCGCAATCATCACCGCCACAGTCGTCAGCGCGCTGGGGGTGTTCCCATGAGACAAGGCGTCTCCATACTGCTCGGAGGAGTGATCTTCGGTTTTGGGCTTGCGCTCAGTGGCATGACCAAACCGGAACTGGTGCTCAGTTTTTTGCAGTTAAGAGACTTAGGCCTTCTCTTTGTGATGGGCGGAGCGGTCGTGGTGGCGATGATCGCATTCCAGCTTGGTCCTCGTCTGATGAAGAAGCCATTATTTGCTAATCAATTTGGACAGAACAAGAAAGTCCTGGACAAGAACACCATTATCGGCGCCGCGATCTTTGGGCTAGGCTGGGGGATCTCAGGTCTCTGTCCGGGTTCAGCCATCGCAAGTCTGGGCACGGGTAATTTTCCAGTCCTTATCGGTGTCGTAGCGATGTTTCTTGGCGCGTACCTACAAGGGATTTTAGCGGACAAGTAAGAGCAACAAGACCTCTCGTTCTTCTTAGGGCCAGTCAAAATCGCCTGCAACGTTTAAATAGGCTAAAACTGATTAAAAAATCGTGCAAAAGCACGGAGGAATCCTTATGGCTGATAAATTGAGTTGGAAAGGACTAGCGACCGCTTTCGCCATCTTCTGGGGCGTCTATGTGGGACTTGCCGCATGGGTCGCGATGGCAAGAATAAACATCCCCTGGTTTTCACCTGAGATGTTCAGTACGTTGATGAGTGTCTATCCAGGTCTTGCCCCGACCGGAGCAGGAATCATCATCGGCGTGGTTTGGGGAGCCTTCTGCGGAGGCATTTGCGGTGCGATCTTGGCTCTGCTCTACAATTGGGGAACTGCCAAGTGGAAGTGAACTAGGATATGTCCCTTCTCCACCTCCGGCGTGATATCCAGGATTGGCGCAGGCTGCGCGAGATCGCAAAAGCCTTTGCCCAGGGAGGATTCTCCTACTGGATTCGCCGGATGGGACTCAGGGGTTGCGTATCTTTGCGTTGCAAAATCGTCTGCGCAATCAGACGCCATTGCGATTGTCCAAAGGATATGCATTCCTTACCGGTCCATTTCCGTAAAACGATCGAATCGTTAGGCCCTACCTTTGTCAAGTTCGGCCAGCTCTTGAGCCTGCGTCCTGACGTGATTTCTCAGGAGTATTGTGATGAGTTGCGCAAGCTCCAAGATGAGGTGCCGGGTTTTGGTTTTGTAGAGGTCAAACAGATCATCGAAGAGCAGACAGGCTTATCGTTGTACAAATCGTATAAGTCGTTTGATCGCAGTCCCATCGCCGCGGCGTCAATCGCCCAAGTGCACAAAGCGGTGCTCAAAAACGGTAAGAAGGTTGCCGTGAAGGTCCTCAGGCCAGGGGTCGCAGACATCATCCATCAGGACATCCGGATCCTGGAGATGATAGCGCACGCCCTTGAGGATCGTGTCCCAGAAAGTAGGCCATTTCGCCCACGCAAGTTCATTGAGGAATTCAAGGACTGGACATTACGCGAGATTGACTTTCGTAACGAAGCCCGCGTGATGGATGAGATGAGGTCGTCTTTTGCAGAGAATCCCCTTATCACGATCCCTAAGGTCTATGATGGACTGAACGGCGAGCGTGTGCTCACCATGGAATTCATCGACGGCGTGCGCGTGACTGATCAGGCAGGCATCAGGAGTCTGCACCTTGATGCCAAGAAGCTCGCGGTCAATGCCA
>DATDXB010000071.1:0-4337 GCA_035289465.1 Candidatus Nanoarchaeia archaeon | reverse complement strand
AGCATCAAGCACTAAGATCCAATCCATCGTCGCTTTGGCCAGACTTTCGTTGCGGGCGGCAGAGAAATCATCACACCACCTGATATCAAAGACCTGCGCCCCGAACTTTTTTGCGACATCACGCGTGCGATCCGTGGTACGATGATCGACTGCAAGCACAATCTGGTCAGTATATGGTTTGAGTTCAGAAAGCAGCTGTTGGATGTCTTTCTCCTCGTTTTTCGCGATCATACACAAGCACAGCGTCGCCATCATGCCAAGATAAGCGCAGGTTTTAAATATCTTTTCGAGGATATGCCGACCATGCAGCTTTCTGTGGTCATTCCCGCAAAAAATGAAGCCACGCGCATCGGAGAGACCCTCAAACGCTGCGTCGACTACCTTCGCTCAAAAAAGATAGATTATGAGATCATCGTCGTCGATGATGGATCGACTGACGAGACACGACAAGAAACCGAGAAATTCTCCGGACAGCATGTCAAATTGACGCCAGAGCGCAATAACAAAGGAAAAGGCTACTCTGTGCGCGAAGGGATGCGAGCAAGCATCAAGGACCATGCCATGTTTTTGGACGCCGACAATTCAACATCCATCGAACAACTTGATGGCTTCTTGCCCCATGTGGAGCACTATGACCTCCTCATCGCCTCACGCAACCTCAAAGAGTCGACTATCGCAATAGCCCAACCCTGGCTGCGCAGCACCCTTGGCAAGGCATTTCCTCTCCTGGTGAGACTCTTTGCCGTACGCGGCATCAAAGATACCCAGTGCGGATTCAAGCTCTTCAACCGCAAAGCCATCGACGAGATCTTCTCACTATCCCGCCTTGACCGCTGGGGCTTTGACGTTGAATTGCTCTTCATCGCTAAAAGACGCGGATTTCGCATCAAGGAATTGCCCGTCACCTGGAAGAACGACGCAGCCTCGAAATTAAGACCGTTTCGCGATGCGCTTGACATGTTTTGGGACCTCCTGAGGATCCGCATCAACTCCCTCCGAGGACGATATCGTTGACGCACGCCAATCACCCAACCATCACTGGAAACGATCGACGAGTGTGGTTGCTCGTCGCCCTAGTCCTCGCCACCTTTGTCGGAATCTCTGTTTACACCATCTCTGTGAAGTCCATCACCAATGACGAACTCGCCCACATCCCCGCCGGATACTCCTATCTGAAGACCTTTGATTTTAGGATGAACAGTGAGCACCCGCCGTTGATCAAAGAGCTCGCAGCAATCCCCCTACTCTTTGTCAATGCCTATCTGCCCCTTGAGCACGAATCCTGGAATGACACCCTTGAATGGGAGTTCGGGGCGCAAACCCTCTATTTCCAAAACAGCAACAGCGACCAGATCATCTTCTGGGCACGCGTGCCCATGATCCTGCTAGGAGTATTGCTGGGCATCTACATCTTCTTGTTTGGGCGCGCGCTTTACGGCCCTATCGCAGGGATTGCCGCTCTTGCCCTCTATAGCTTCTGCCCCAATGTCCTTGCTCACACATCGCTTGTGACCACCGATGTCGGTCTTGCGCTCTTCTCGACGATGACCCTGTACCATTACTGGAAATATCTTGACGGCGCACAGCGCAAGGATCTGATGCTTGCCGCAGTCGGATTCGGCCTTGCCATGGCCGCCAAGTTCTCCGCAGTCTATCTCGGACCCATCCTTGCGCTGATCGCTATCGCACATGAACTCTCACAGAGACATTCACGAACACAGCACGCGACACAGAGGGTCAAGGAGCTCGCACTCATCGCAAGCATAGGCGCCCTGGTCATCCTGCTCTCTTATGGGATTGTCCATATCGACAAGTACATCGAAGGCCTCATCGAAGTCGCTGCGCACTCCCAGCGCGGACACAACGCCTATCTGATGGGGGAATTCTCCTCGCAAGGATTCTTCTGGTACTTCCCCATCGCCATGCTCCTAAAGACCCCCATTGCGCTCTTTGTGATGCTGGGCTTAGTGATCGGGTTCTATCAAAAGACGCACCACGATATCCGCGCCTCGATTTACAAGGATAGCATCCTGTTGATTCCCATCGCCGTATTCTTAGGAGCGTTCATGCTCAACAACATCAACATCGGCCTCCGGCACGTGCTGCCTATCTATCCCCTGCTGTTCATCTTCGCAAGCCAGGCCGTGAATCTGAGCTGGAAACGATGGACAAAGATCGCAGTGATCGGCGGACTCTTGATGTGGTATATCGTCTCCACAGCCCTTGTCGTGCCAGATCAGATCGCTTACTTCAACGAATTCGCAGGAGGCCCTGAGAATGGCTACAAGTACCTCATCGACTCGAATCTCGACTGGGGCCAAGACCTCAAGCAACTGGGATGGTACCTTGACGAACACGGGATCGGAAGCGTCAAGATGGCCTATTTCGGAAAAGACTCCCGCGCCTATCGCGGCATCACCTGGGAAGAACTCAAGTGCGCCCCTGAATCCGGCGTGCTTGCCGTGAGCGTCAACCGCCTTGTCGGACTTGATGCCGAATCCTCAGAGTGCCTTGAGTGGCTGCGCGGATTTGAACCCATCGCAAAGATCGGATATTCCATCTTCGTCTATAATCTCAGCGAAGAGGACGTGAGACCTGCACAAGCCCAACATTGTGATACTCAATGCAAAAAAAAGTGCGAAGCGGAACTCCAAGCGTTCGCCGGATCACTCTATAACCAAAGCTGTCGATGTCGCTGCAATCCCGTCACTTAAGACGAGATAATGCTTCTGTAAGAATCGCATTCTTAGGAAGCATGCGCAGCCCCCTCTCAATCAAGCTTCTTGCCTCATCATCACGACCCTGGGACCTATAGACTTTCGCTAATGCCGCGATGAGCCGCGGTTCCTTATGCTCGATGGTCAACGCCTTCTTGAAGAAGAACTCAGCCTTCTCATGATCCCCCTTCTTCCAGAGAAGCTGACCCATATTATGGTATGCGTTGATATCCTTGGGGTCATTATCAATCGCCTTAAGGAACAATTTCGCAGCATTATAGTGATCACCCTCACGCAAGACAATGGTTGCGAGATTCGTCAATGCATTTTTGTAGGAAGGCATGCGCTGGACTATCTCTGAGAAGAGACTCTTTGCCGAACCCAAGTGACCCTTGCGAAGATGAGCCAGGGCAAGATCATACGTGATCTTGAGATCATCAGGATAATTCTGCTTGAGACCCTTGAGGATGTTATAAAAATGCTCCAACTGGTCTGTGTAGTCATGATTGTGGATCGCGATATCTTGGATCTCCTTGACATCAAGACCTTTGCCCTCGATACTAGGCATCAAGGTCTCGTGCACAGGATAGGAGAACCTGATAAAGGGCTTGTTGCGAAAGAGACGCGCCTGCTTTGCTGGAACGTAGCCTGTGTATGCGGCGATATCTGAGGGCCTCCAACCCATCAGATGCCTATCCTCTGTGTAATTTCTGATCGTGAAAATGAAGACCTCATGCTCAGTATGCTCAAGGAAATCCTTTAGCCCCTTTAGATCCGGATTACTCATGGTCTCATGACAATCCAAGACCAAGACCCATTCTGACTGCGCCATGGCAAGAAGACGATTGCGAGCCTTGGCATAATCATCCTTATCCGTGATGGGTAAGACTTGGGCGCCTTGCTTCTTAGCAGCCTCTATTGTGCCATCTGTGCTGCCTAAATCACCGATAATAACTTGATCCGCCAAACCCTCAAGACAGGTGAAGAACCTCGGGAGATGCTGCGCTGCATCCTTTGCCAAAGCGACGACGGAAAGTGAAACCATGGTCAAACATCTGCTTCTCGGTCAAAATCGCGGCATTCCCCGCCCAACTCGCGGAATTTCTTGATACCCACAGAGATATCGCCCAATGGCTTGCTTTGGTCTGCTCCAAGCGTGAGCTTCTCCCCATTGATCTCAAGGTCTATTGAATCATCAAACACTATCCTGGTGATGTTCACCCTGAATGTGCCTGAAGGAATCGTGAGATCCTTGAACCCGACGGTGTTGAAGATCTTACAAGCCGTGCCATCCTTTGAGACGCAGATCTCAGCTGAGGTGATCGTATCGACACAGCGCTCATTTGATCTGCAATCAAAGCGCGAACAGCAGTGATCTTGTGGGACACACTTTGATTGGTACTCGCACCACTTGTAGTCTTGCGGGCAGACACAGCGCTTCTCTTTTGTGCTGCAGGTCATGCCTTCTGGGCACTTGAGCGTCGAACAATCAAAGGCGCAGGTGTTTTGGAGGCAGAGTTCGCCTTGCGCACATTCACTTTGTGAACAGCATTGATCACTGTTTATGCACTTGCCTGAACATTCCTTCTTACCTGATGGACAGAGACAGTTCCCTTCTTG
>DATDXB010000070.1:0-4394 GCA_035289465.1 Candidatus Nanoarchaeia archaeon | reverse complement strand
AAACCTTCCCGCACAGTTTATATCATCATTTTCAAACCCCTCAAAGATGCGTCACTACATCCCTTACAAGGCGATCTTTGTCCCTCCTTTTGGTCAAGTGGATGTCACCGACGTTCTGCTGGTCATCGACCACCCTTTATTCCAAAAACTAAGACACCGCACCCATTTAGGATTCGTAAGCCACGTCTATCCTTGTGCCACCCACACCAGATTCTCTCATTCTCTAGCGGTCTACGAAGTCTGCAAGAAGATCACGTCCCATCTTCTCGAAAGAAACATGCTCACACAAGAGCAGGCAAAAAACACCAACATGGCCGCTCTCTTGCATGACTTGGGTCATGGCCCGTTCTCGCACTTGATAGAGCCCTTGATGGCAAAATCAAATACCAGGTTCTCAAACCACAAGATCCGCACAAGAGAGCTCCTCGATGATCCGAGCCTGCGTCAAGCGATCGAGCAAGCCAGATGCGAACCGAGTTGGGTCCAAAAGATCGCGGCAAAAGAGGATCCCTTGGGCCAGATCATCTCAAATAACACGATAGGCGCTGATAAAATGGCGTACACAGCACAGGATCAATACTTCACAGGATATCCGGGAAGACCAGTCGATTATGGTGCAGTCATCCCCTTTCTTATGTACCTAGAAGAGATATATGGTGGAGAGGAGAAGAATTGGCGTCTCTTGGTCGCCATGCAGAGTTTCTTCTTTGACATGTACACCGGGGTCTACTTCAGAAAACAAGTCAAGGCAAGAGAGCGTCTTTTTGAGAAATCATTAGAGATTGCATTCCATGAAGGCACTCTCATTCCCGACACAGTCTGGGACATGACTGAGCAAGAACTCTTTGTGCAGCTTACAAAATCATCAAACTCAAAGATCAAGACGATCTTGGGCAGGATGGATTATTCATCTCCTCATTCTTACAAGAATGCGATCACTGTCAAATTAGAAGAGTATTCGACCACAGTAAGGGTTGGTTCAAAACCTACAAACACCCTTGCCCTCGATCCAGAGGCCCTCAAACAGGTATTGGGGCTCTGCCAGGATCCTCTTCAGCGGACAAAGATAGAGCATATGCTTGCGACAGGATTGGGCATCCCTGAGGATGACTTGATTCTGACCACGTATCCGGAGTTTGGCAACATCATTCCGCAAGATGTCACGCTCTTTGACAGTCAGGGCAGAAAGTGCGGCTCCTTATTTGGCTTCTATCCCAAGCACCAGCAGGCACTGCAGGAGAAGGCAAAAGATTACTTGTGCATCATGGTGATGGTCTCAGAACAGCATCGTGTGCAGGTGGCGCGGATGTCTCAAAAAATCGCATCGTTACTCTCGACGCTTGTCTCAGCTCAGTATTCTACTGCATAACGGAGGATAGCGACGACTTTACCCATATCCCTTAGCTGTACTCCTTCGCGGGTGTCAGTCGAGATCAAGCGGACTTCAGTGCCTTGTGTGTTAGCGAGCTCTTGGAGTGCGTCGATGCTTGCATCATCAAGATCGGCTGAGAGCAGCAAGGTCTCGACCATACCCATCTTGAGTCTCTCCTCGACCTCTTTGCGTCCGTAGGACACCATGGCTTGTTTAGTGGCGAGGAGTTGGAAGAATTTTTGCATGATGGCCTTCTCTTCACCGACTTCTTCTGCGGCAAGCAGGTCTTGTGAGCGCTCAAGTAGCTCATGCATGCCGAATTCGCCAGTGTATGACAGGGCTCTCACACCGATGATTTTCTTCTTGATATCACCGGTCAGGTAATCATGGTTGAGGAAATCATTGACAGTGACTTCTGGTCCTCCCATGATGATCCCCTTGAGGTCGATCATAGGGAGGAAGTTTTCCTTCATGTGATCGGCGATCTTCTTGTAGTGGTCCTTGATGGCGCCTTCGCGGATGCGGGCGAATCGCTGTG
Organism: Candidatus Nanoarchaeia archaeon; assembly: GCA_035289465.1. Lineage (GTDB taxonomy): Archaea > Nanobdellota > Nanobdellia > Woesearchaeales > JAGWAF01 > DATDXB01. The sequence continues at coordinate 2,484 of DATDXB010000070.1, read as the reverse complement.
CGCTTTGTCCTCCGGCACGCATCTTACCGGGAACTTCGGAGTGGGTCTTCATCAAGGGCACGATGGCCTTGCCGCGGAGCAACGCCAACATAGCGTCTCGTCGATCCATGACCACAAGCCCATAGACTTCGGCGTGCGCGACAAGGTCATTGAGGAAATCAAGCACGAACTCTTTGTCACAACGATATAACCTCTGGTCCAACGGAATCGGCGGTTCAATGGACCAGACGCGCACATCAGAGACGCCTTCGCGGTCAGAGACATTGCCTGAGAACACAAGCAATCCGTGAGGAGGAGTGCATTTATACAGGCGCAGATGCCCGATCATCTTCTCAAGCGCGTCTTGGACGTTCTTGCGTGTGGAGGTGGATTTGATATTGCCGGCAGTGCCCTGTTCTTGCGCAAGGTGCTGGATGACCTTGACCAGATCATAACCGACAGGGACATAGACAGTCACAAGTTCTGTATGGCGTCCTCTATAGGATGCGAGCTGTTTGACGAACTTGCGCAGCTGGTACCTCTGCATCGAGGACAGCTTGACCTGTTGTTTGAGGGCCATGAGTGTATTTGTTGGTAGTTAATTTATAAAGGTTTAGAGCGCAAAATCAAGACCAACTTTAAAGACGCGTGGATTCCATAAGCTGAAATGGCTCAAAAGAAGAGATTAATGATAGCTTCTCAAGGGGGATTACTGCCGACGCGCAGACGATTTTTTACTGGACTTGCAGCCGCGATTCTTGGGGGCGTAACATATCGATATCTCTCTGCTGATATGGAACTGAAAGTTCTTGATGTAGTGAATTCGTCCAATAGGTCGCCTGTTTCCTCAAGTCACTATGGGTTATTCGGTTCAAGAACGTTGGAGATTTTTTTTCCGGAAGTTCATGATACCAACACATATGGTCAAAGGCAACGAATGTCCAATTTGAGTCGGGCCTTAACAAGCGAAGGGATGCCCTTTGTTGCGGCAGGGTTAGAAGGACTTATCCATGGTCTAAGAACCTCGAGGGAGATTTCTCATCTCATCGACGGTTACGGCTCAATGCCAGGTCGATTAATGGGTATGTATCCTAGACTCACTTACTCCGTTTTTTTACGAGAACAGGTAGGCCATAATGACCTTCGTCAAACTGTTGCGAGTTTTGAGGGGCTATGGGCTGAGGGAATGTCTATTCTCGCACAGTACCATACGTGCAATTATGGGCTTGGCTCTTCTGAACTGGGAGGACGGATTAATGCCCCAGGCAGGCATTTTTATGACCTATTTCCAAGCAGTTTCGGTCTTGAGGATTATAGCGCAGATCGCTTGGCGAATTACGCCATCGCGTATCATGAATTAACCCTCATGGCTAGACGTCTGAGAGAGTATCAACAAAGATTGCCTGGTTGGATTCGTGGATCATCATCTACAAGTAATAATTCTGACACGGATTTTAGTCAATCATTTGGATCTTATTTAGTGAATTTTATCGCGGTATTTGAGGAAGCTCGAGAAGATTGTAAGAGCCATATACCCTCAAGCCATCTAGAGCGACTTGATCGAGAGATACAAACCATCCCACCCAAGCACTAACGGATCCAAGTTGTCTTATATACGATCTTGCAATCAGAAAAAGAACTTCTCATTGGGTGGGAGCGGCTCCCGAATCTTTACAGGGAGTTGTTGCAATCATCGGTGGAGATGCTCATGTAGAAACATATTCAGAAGTTGCGCGACAAAAGAGACAATCGCACATTATTCTTCCGAATCTAGCGTAGCTTCAGGAACTCATCCCGGCTCAGTTTGATCTGGTGCAGGATCTCAAGCAATAATCCCTTGCCGATTTCCTCATTGCCATGCAGAGGGATTGTCGTCTTTCTGCCATCAGGGTGTTCGTATCGGATATGACTTCCTGTTTGCCTGACGCGGACAAATCCCAGTTTCTCAACGATTTTGCAAAGCTCTCTGCCAGAAGTAGGGGTCAGTTTCATACGCGGACTTGGATCTGCTGTACGCTGACAAACTTGAGGGGGATTGGTTTTTCTTCCTCAGGTCCGATGCAGGCTTGGATGGCTTCCTTGACGCGTTCGAGAGCTTGTTCAACGGTCCTTCCCTGGGTCGCGCATCCCTGGATGTCAGGGACCTTTGCGACATACCAGCCATCTTCATCTTGTTCGATAAGGACAGTGAAATTGTAGATCTTCTTTTCCATATATCTCCTATGAGCCCGTATGTATTTAAACCTTGCCGAATGTCGTCGCCCTTCATTCCAGAGCGAAGTTTTTAAAAGCCAGCCCAAAGTAGGATATTCATTCGGGGCCGTGGGCTAACTTGGTAGACTTTCTGGTTTGGGACCAGAAGATCCCGGTTCAAATCCGGGCGGCCTCATTTGTTTGAGTTCTTTTTTGAAGTCCAGCTCAGGCAGGCTCATCTTTTTATGGCTGGGGGCTTGATCATTTCCCTATGCGCGCAACAATCGCGATCACCGTCCTCTTATTGACGTT